>JANYHY010000615.1 GCA_025362165.1 Myxococcales bacterium
AAGCCAAAGTCGAGCGATTCACCACCTGACGCCTGATCGAGACTGTCCCCAGATTTGTAGGGGTTTCGGTCGCTTGTATTCTATTGTTCGGACATCGGGATGAGCAAAGTCACCGGGATCGATCTCGGCACCACGAACTCCTGCGTGGCGATCGTCGAAGCGACGGGCGCGCAAGGGAAGATCGACGTGCGCATCATTCCGAACGCGGAGGGCGCCCGGACGACGCCGTCGGTCGTTGGCTTCTCGTCCAGCGGCGAGCGGTTGGTGGGGCAGCCCGCGAAGCGTCAAGCGGTGACCAACGCGACCAACACAGTGTTCGCGGTGAAGCGCTTGATGGGCCGCAAGAACGACGACCCCGAAGTAGCGCGCCAGCGCGAGCTGTCTCCGTATAAAATCGTCGAGGCGCCGAACGGCGACGCATGGGTGTCGATCGCGGGGCGTGAGATGTCCCCACCTGAGGTCAGCTCGTTCGTGCTCTCCAAGATGAAGGAGATCGCGGAGGCCTACCTCGGCGAGCCGGTGACCGAAGCGGTGGTCACGGTCCCCGCTTACTTCGACGACGCGCAGCGACAGGCCACCAAGGACGCAGGAAGAATCGCGGGCCTCGACGTCAAGCGCATCATCAACGAGCCGACGGCCGCCGCGCTCGCGTACGGCCTCGACAGGAAGGCGGCAGAGCGCGTTGCCGTCTACGACTTGGGCGGCGGCACGTTCGACATTTCGATCCTGGAGATCGACAACGGCGTGTTCAGCGTGAAGTCCACCAACGGCGACACGCACCTCGGCGGAGAGGACTTCGATCTCCGGATCGTCAACGCCATCACGGAGAACTTCGAGAACGAGCACAAACTCGATCTCCGCAAAGACAAGATGGCGTTACAGCGTTTGAAGGAAGCAGCAGAGAAGGCAAAACACGAGCTGTCGTCGTCCCTGGAGACGGAGATCAATCTGCCTTTCATCGCGACCTCAAACAAAGGAGAGCCGCTCCACATCGTCAAGCAAATGACCCGCACGGAGCTGGAGCTGCTGACGATGGACCTCGTCGAGCGCACGCTCGAGCCGTGCAAGCAAGCTCTCACGGACGCGAAGATGACGCCCACCGACATCCACAACGTCGTGCTCGTCGGAGGCATGACGCGCATGCCCGCGGTGCAGCGCTCGGTCAAAGAGTTCTTTGGCAAGGAGCCGCACAAGGGCGTGAACCCGGACGAGGTCGTCGCCGCGGGGGCCGCGCTGCAAGGGGCTGCGCTCACCGGCGATACGGTCGAGGTGTTGCTGCTCGACGTGACGCCGCTCTCGCTCGGCGTGGAGACGGGCGGCGGAGTGTTCACGCCGCTCATCACGCGCAACACGACCATCCCCACCGAGAAGAGCGAGGTCTTCACGACGAGCGTGGACAACCAGTCTTTCGTGCCGATCCACGTGCTCCAAGGGGAGCGCGCGATGGCCAACGACAACCGGTCGCTCACGCGCTTCGAGCTCACGGGCATCCCCCCCGCGCCGCGCGGCGTGCCCAAGATTCAGGTCACGTTCCGCATCGATCAGAACGGCGTCGTGTCGATCGAGGCCAAGGATCTCGGCACCGGCAAGGTTCAGAACATGAAGGTCACGCCGACGAGCGGCCTCACGCAAGAAGAGGTGGACGGCCTCGTGACCGACGGCGACAAGTACAAAGAGATGGACGATCTCCGGCGCCGGCTCGCCGATCTCAAGAACCAGTCAGAGACCCTTTTGTACACGACACAAGCAGCGCTCGAGGGGTACGCCGATCTCGTCGACCCGGAGGTGCTCGAGAGCGCGAAGTCGCAGGCCGCGCATCTGCGAGAGCTCCTTCTCGGCGGAGAGCTGGAGGCGATCCGCGAAGCGCATCAATCGCTCGAAACGACAGTCTTCTCGATCGCAGAAAAAATGTACGGCCCCGCCGAGCCCGTCGATCCGCCGCAGTGATGTGTCACGATGCCCCAACGCTGCACTCACCAGAGACGAGACGCCGCAACAACGCGCTGCTCCGCCCGTTTTTGGCCTCCTTCGGAGGTGGCAAGATGATTGCTGAAGAGCGCACTACCGTGATCTGTTCATCCAACTGGGCAAGCGCCGTGTTGATCGTCGTGGGCGCGAGCGCGTGTGGTGTGCGCGAGCTGCCGCCGGTCGCCGCTCCTCTGCAACAGCAGCCCATCGTTCAGGACGCACCCACCACCGCACCGCTCCCCACCAACTCGCGCGTGATCTTCGACGCGAACGGCGAGACGGCGAAGGTGCTCGAAGTCACCGGCGAAATGCGCGGCTTCGCGTACGCCGGCCGCCGCTCTGCTGCCATCAACGCGATCATGACCAAGACGATCTGCGGCGAGACGCCGTGCATCGCGGACATGCCCAAGGGTGATCATGAGATCGTGTTCGTGCGCCAACGAGACGATCGACAAGAGATCGCGGACGTGAAGCTGGGCGATCCGGACAAGGTCGTGCGGCACGCGTTCGGCTCTCTCGACGTCTCGCCCGCGTTTGTCGTGGGTGTAGCCGGCACCACGCTAGGCGCCCTCTCGATGGCCTTCTCGTGGCTGCCGTTCGTCTTCGCAGGCGGCGGTCGCAGTCAAGACTCGCACGACACGCTCATCTCCGTCGGCGACGGGATGCTGATCGGTGGCGCGATCGCGTTCGTCGGCGGCATCGTCTTGAGCGCCCTCACGCGTCCAGAGCACCACCCGGGCGCCACGACCGAGTGGGATCTCCCCACGAACAACCCGTCACCTATCCCTCCGCCCCAAGGCGGTGTTTCGTTCTGACGATCTGACGCTATAGTCCACTCATGGCCGAGCAGATCACCCGACAGCAGGCGCCGACCGATCTCGTCTTCGATTGGAACGAGCTGCAGCGGCGCGGCCGGCTTTTCCACCCGAACGCGACGTTCTTCGACGAGACACTCCGCGACGGACTGCAGAACCCGAGCGTCAAGGATCCGCCTATCGAGGAGAAGCTGAAGCTCCTGCACTTGATGGACGAGCTCGGCATCCACGAGGCGGACGTGGGTCTGCCGGGGAGCAGCAAGCGCGCGTTCGATGATGTCTTGCGCATGTGCCAAGAGGTCGTCAATCACAAGCTCAAGATCAAGATCGCGTGCGCGGGTCGCACCGTGGTCGGCGACATCACTCCGATGATCGAGATCAGCCAGAGAGCGGGCATCCCCATCGAAGTGTACGCGTTCATCGGCTCCAGCCCGATTAGGCAATACGCGGAGGGTTGGGACGTCGAGCTCATCGCCAAGCGCAGCGCAGAGGCGATAGACGTCGCGGTCAAAGCGGGACTGCCGACGTGCTACGTCACCGAAGACACGACGCGCTCGCGTCCCGAGATGCTCACCACGCTCTTCCGGGTCGCGATCGATCACGGCGCGAGCCGCCTCTGCCTCTCCGACACGGTCGGCCACGCAACGCCCGACGGCGTGCGCAACCTGATCCAGTTCACGAAGAACGTCGTCGCGGGCACGGGCGCGGAGATCGGCATCGACTGGCACGGCCACAACGATCGCGGGCTCGCGCTCGAGAAC
>JANYHY010000643.1 GCA_025362165.1 Myxococcales bacterium
AGAGGAAGCTCCGGATCTTGCGCGAGCGCGAGACCGTGACCTTGTCCTCTTCGGAGAGCTCGTCCATGCCGAGGATGGCGATGATGTCCTGCAGGTCCTTGTACTTCTGCAGGGTGGACTGGACCTTGCGCGCGACGTTGTAGTGCTCTTCGCCGATGACGGCGGGATCGAGGAGCGTCGACGTGGAGTCGAGCGGGTCGACGGCCGGATAGATGCCGATCGCGGCGAGGTCGCGGCTGAGAACCGTCGTGCCGTCGAGGTGCGCGAACGTCGTCGCGGGCGCGGGATCGGTGAGGTCGTCGGCGGGGACGTACACGGCCTGGATCGAGGTGATCGAGCCCTTGTTCGTCGAGGTGATGCGCTCCTGGAGCGCGCCCATCTCCGTCGAGAGCGTGGGCTGGTAACCGACGGCGCTCGGGATACGACCGAGGAGCGCAGACACTTCAGAGCCCGCCTGCGTGAAGCGGAAGATGTTGTCGATGAAGAGCAACACGTCCGGCCCCTCTTCGTCGCGGAAGTACTCGGCGACCGTGAGCGCGGAGAGAGCCACACGCGCGCGCGCTCCTGGGGGCTCGTTCATCTGTCCATAGATGAGCGCCGCCTTCGACAGGACCGACGCGCCCGACTCGAGCTTCGCCTCTTGGAACTCCAAGAACAGATCGTTGCCCTCACGAGTCCTCTCGCCCACACCCGCGAAGCACGACACGCCGCCGTGCGCCTTGGCGATGTTGTTGATCAGCTCTTGAATGAGGACGGTCTTGCCGACACCAGCGCCGCCGAAGAGGCCGATCTTGCCACCCTTGCGATAAGGAGCGAGCAGGTCGATGACCTTGATGCCCGTCTCGAACACCTCCACCTTGGTGGACTGCTCCTGGAAGGTCGGCGGCAGCCGGTGGATCGGCATGAACTTCTTGGCGTTGAGCGGACCCGCTTCGTCGACCGGCTCGCCGATGACGTTCAAGATGCGACCGAGGCACTCGGGGCCGATCGGCATCATGATCGCGTTGCCCGTGTCGCGCGCTTCCATGCCACGCACCAGGCCGTCCGTGGTGTCCATCGCGATGGTGCGCACGGTGTTCTCGCCGAGGTGAGAGGCGACCTCGAGGGTAAGGTTGTCGTGGTCTCCAGAGATGCTTGGATTCGAGACCTTCAGCGCGTTCAAGATTTTCGGCAGCTTGCCAGCGCCGAACTCCACGTCGACGACCGGGCCGATGACCTGGACGATTCTGCCTTTACCTGATGCGAGATCGAGCGTCGTTTGGGCCATGACGAATTTGTCCTCTAATTGCGCGGGGGCTCGACGGACCGAACGTCCGACAGTGGCGGGCGCGTTTATCATGAGGCCCAACACCGTTCAACAGCACAGTCTCGATAGAGAAGGTCGATCGCAGTAGCTAGGGGGTATGGGGCGTTCCGTTCTGTATCATGCGACTGATGAGATCGTTTCTTGGTGGGTTGGTCGCGTTCGCCGCGTGCCTGTTCGCAGCTCCGTCATTCGCTCAACCGATCGCTCCAGCACAGCCTGCTGGACCGAGCGCGCCGGTCGCGTCTTCTGGAGTTCACCCACCCGTGTGGGACGACAGCACGCAGACCGAGTACACCGCTTCGTTGAAGGAGACGCTCACGATCACGCTGCGCGCGACAGACGAGGACGCGGACCCACTGACCTACAACGTCTCGGGTCTCCCCTTGAAGGCGAAGGCAGAGCCTGGTGAGGGCAGCGTCGTCATCACGTGGAAGCCAGAGGACAGCGACGTCGGCAGCTACACGGTGCTCGCCACCGTCACTGATGGAACACACAAGGTGCCGCGCGAGATCAAAATCATCGTGGAGGACGAGCACGAGTCTTTCTTCATGCCAGGCGCCGGCTTCTCGATGTTCGTACCGAACCACACCGAGCCGCTCGGCGTGTTCATGGGCGCGCGTATCGAGATCTTGCCGGCCGCGTGGATTCACTTGAACGAGAAGCGCGGACCGAGTCACGGCCGCGTGTACTTGTCGTTCGACATCCTGACGTCGACCAAGACAGGCTACGCCTCGGGCACGTTCGCCAGTGCCGACCCAGCGAAGCCGAACCAGGTGCATGACGCCTTCTTGCCAGCGCTGGGCTTCGATCTGAGCCTGGAGCGCAACCCGTCACGGCGCTGGATGATCCCGTTCTTCGGCATGGAAGGCGGCGCGTTCTTCCAGCTCAATACGGGCACGGTCGCGTTCTTGGAGCCGCTCGGCGGCGTGCACCTGTGGTCGTCGCAGAACGTGTACCTCAACTTGATCGGTGGGTACTTCTTGCCGCTCTCTACCGAGATCTTCGATGACATGCGGGGCCTGCGCGCTCGCTTCACGCTCGACTTCTCGCTGTGGTGATGCGCGCGATTTATCTGCAGATTGCATTCATTGTAGGATGCAACCCATCACCGCCCGCGACACCAGTCGTCGTGCCTGCTGAACCGTCTGTCTCCGACGCCTCTGTCTCTGACTCCGCGCCCGTTCCCGTTCCCGCTCCCGTTCCCGATGCGGCTGTCTCGGTCTCCGTCGTCGCGCCGATCGTCCCGCTGGTCCCTGCGTTCGAGACAGGCATGATGGATCACGCGCGCTTCTTCGGGTTCTCCGACGATGGTCTGACTCTCGGGTACTGCGGCGTGTTCGGCGGCAAGCCGATCGTGCGGTGCGGCCTCTCGACGAACGCAAAGCCGGTGGTGGAAGATCACGACGACGGCACACCGCAGGCGAACGCGATGGTCGCTCGCGCCAAGGCGCTTGGGATCGGCAACAAGCGCGACGTGCGATGGTCGTATGACGATCTCGAGATCACATGGACTGTCACTCTCGGCGACCAGACTCTCAGCATACCGAAACCCGGATCGCTCCGCGCGGGACTGCGCAAGAAAGGAGAGTCCGCTTCTTATGCGCTCGAGCTCTCCGGCACTCCGTACCTCGATCGATGGCACCCCGAGTTCATCGGGTTGTCTCCCGATGGCGCGACGCTCGGCGCGATCGGACACGGCTTTGGCGGCGAGTACTCGGACACGTTCGTGATCAAGACCATCGCGGTGAACGTGGCCGCAGGACGCGCGTACAACGACGCGGGTTATGCTCACCACAAGAACAGCGACTGGGCGGCGGCGGCAGCGCTCTTCCGCCGTGCGATCGATGTAGACTCCACGCATCCGCTCGCGCGCTACAATCTCGCGTGCGCGCTCGCGCGGCAACACGATCCGAAGACCAAAGACGCGCTCGTTGACGCGATGGCGAAAGACTCGGCGGTCAAGGCGCGCGCGGCAAAGGACTCGGACTTCGACTCCGTACGAGCGGAGGCCTGGTTTGCGCCGCTCGTGGCGCCGTGACTTGACCGCTCCTACGATGCGAGCGATAGCCCGTCGCCTCCATTGATCCCTCCCGAGACCATCGCACTCGTCCGCGACCGCACCAACATCGTCGCGGTCATCCAGGAGAGCGTGCCCTCGCTCAAGAAGCGTGGTCGCTCGTGGTTGGGGCTTTGTCCGTTTCACAAGGAGAAGACGGCGAGCTTTCACGTGAACCCGGATCGCGGTTTTTTCCACTGCTTCGGCTGCAAAGAGAGCGGGAGCGCGATCGATTTTTTGATGAAGCATGACGGCTACTCATTCCCCGAAGCCGTGCGCGCGCTCGCAGAGCGATGCGGGATCGAAATCGAGGAAGAGAAGCGCCCGCGCGAGGAGGTCGATCGCGCCAAGAAGCACAAGGACGACCTCTATGCCGCGCTGTCGGTGGCGGCGTCGTATTACGAGCGACAGCTGCGCGAGCACCCGGATAGAGAATACGCGCTGCGCGAGCTGCTCGGCCGCGGCCTGTTGCCTTCATGGGCGCGCGAGAACCCAACGGATCCGACGGAGGCCGAAGCGAAGATCGACGACGTGCTGCAGGCGTTTCGCATCGGGTACGCGCCATCGGGTTGGGACGGCCTCGCCAATCACTTGAGGAGTCAAGGGATCTCGCCGAGCGTCGCCGAGCAGGTGGGCCTCTTGGTTCCAAAGTCCACAGGGTCGGGCCACTACGATCGCTTCCGCCATCGCTTGATGTTCGCGGTCACCGATCCGCAGGGCAGGGTGGTCGCCTTCAGCGGTCGCGCGCTCGAGCCGATGCCTGGGGACGAGAAGGACTCCGATCAGAAACCTGCAAAATACATCAATTCGCCGGAGAGCACCGTCTACACCAAGGGGCAGCTCTTGTTCGGCGTGTATCAGGCGCGCCATGCGATCCGCCAAGCGGACCAAGCGATCCTGGTTGAGGGCAACTTCGACGTCGTAAGCTTGCACGCGCGCTCGATCGAGAACGTCGTCGCGCCGCTCGGCACTGCGTTCACGCCGGAGCAAGCCAAGCTCTTGCGGCGGTACGCAGGCAGCGTCGTCGTGTTCTTCGACTCGGACGCCGCAGGAAAGAAGGCCACGCGCGCGTCTCGTGAGGCGTGTCGTTCCGCAGGCTTGTTCGCGAAGGTCGCGGTGGCTCCGAGCGGAAAGGATCCCGACGAGCTCGTCCGAACGTCAGGCCCCGAGGCGATCAAAGACGCGATCTCCGGCGCGCGCGGGATGCTCGAGTTCCTGTTGGACGCCATGTTCGACGAGACGTTCGGCGGACAAGACCTGCGCGTGCAAGTGCAGCGCGTGGAGCGCGCGATAGGTCTCATCGCAGAAGAGGACGACCCGCTCGCCCGAAGCCTGGCGAAGTCACACGCCGATCGCATCCTCGGACGGCTCGATTTGGTGCGCCGCGAGGACGACTCGCGCGGCGAACGATCGCCCGATATTTTGCGTCACTTGGAGGTTCGCCTCAAGAAGGCGTTGGCCGTGGAGCAGGCGAAGCGCACCCAGACCCAAGCCGCAGATCCTCGACAGGCCCGCATCGCCCCCCAACCCCAGGGCAGAGCTGCCCATCGAGAGATTGTCGGAGCGCTCATCGACTACCCTGAATTGTTGGACGATGACGGCACGAGCGACCTCACCGCCTTTTTGAGCGGAGAGCAGGCACAGATCGTGGCGGCGCTCGCTCGCTCGTTTCGTTGGGTTGACGGCGTAGAGGGACCGGAAAAAAGACTGGACAACGACGCTTTTCTTGCGCAAATGCCTCCCGCGATCCATTCATTGGCGGCTCAGCGCCTCGCCGCACCAAAATTCGAAACGGTAGAAGAGGCAAGAGACACCATTCAGCGGAGTGCGGCTGCACTTCACAAACTCGCTTTGCAACGCGACGCACGGGAGAACGTACGGGACGACGAAGAATGGGAGTCGATTCTAGAGAAGAGTCGCGAGCACGCTGATCGAGTCACGAGCACGCGCGGGATACGACCTCCCAAGCGTGAAGAGTGACCATTTTCCGAGGTAGGCATTAAGAGATGGCGACGAAGAACCGTGAGCGCAATGGGGACGCGGGACATAACGGCAAGGCAGCACGTCGTGGCGGCGACGAGAAGTCGGCCAAGAACGGCGCGCGTGCAGGCGCAAGCGACGACCATGGCGAGGACAAGAAGGGCAAAGGATTTCTGACCTACGACGAGGTCAGCGAGTCCATGCCGGCAGACGTCGTGGCCGATCAGATGGACGACGCGCTCGGCGTGCTCGGCGACGAAGACATCGAGATCGTCGACGCGGCCACGCAGGTCAAGATCGCGCCCAAGCGCATCGTCGAAGAAGAGGCGGTCGACAAGAACAAGCAGGTCCCCGCCCGCGAGACCAAGGACGACGAAGACTCCGGCTACTACTCGAAGTCGAACGATCCGGTTCGCATGTACCTCCGCAAGATGGGCAGCGTCTCGCTGCTCACGCGTGAGGGCGAGGTCGAGATCGCCAAGCGAATCGAGCAGGGCGAACACCAGATCCTCGGGGCCATCCTCAACAGCCCGGTCGCCGTCCGCGAGATCATCGATCTCGGCGACAAGCTCCGCAAGCACAAGATCCGCGTCAAAGAGATCATCCGAGACGCTGAAGAAGAGGATCGCGAGTTCGACGAAGAGGAGGCGGATCGCCGCATCCTCAGGCTCATCGACAAGGTCAAGCACCTCGACAAGGTGACGAGCGATCTCAAGGAGACGCTCGAGTCTTGCGCCGTGAGCCGCAAGAAGGGCGTCGAAGCCGAGATCGAGACCAACCGCTCCAAGATGGTCGAGACGCTCGAAGAGATGCGCCTCAACAAGAAGACCATCGATCGCGTCGTCGCCAAGCTGCGCGGCTTGATCCAAAAGATCGAGCGCGCGGAGTCAGGCGCCACAGACGTCGCGCGCACCGCGGGCGTGGACATCGAGATCCTCCGCAAGGAAGCGCGCGCCGCCAAGGGCGACGTGCTGGCCGAGCGTCGCTACAAGCGAAAGCACGGAGTCACGAGCGAAGAAGTGCTCGCGAACGTGAGCGCCGCAGCGAAGAACCTCAAGAAGGTCGAAGAGGAGCTGCAGCTAGACATCAAGGCGCTCCGCGGAACTTACCTCGAGATCCGCGAGGGTGAGCGCGTCGCAGAGAAGGCGAAGGCAGAGCTCGTCGAGGCTAATTTGCGCCTCGTCGTCTCGATCGCCAAGAAGTACACGAATCGCGGTTTGCAGTTCTTGGACCTCATTCAAGAGGGCAACATCGGCCTCATGAAGGCGGTCGACAAGTTCGAGTACAAG
>JANYHY010000653.1 GCA_025362165.1 Myxococcales bacterium
CTCGTCGTGAGCGAGCGGACGTTCTTGCCCGTGGTCGTCGCGGCTGCGCCGATCTCGGGTCTCGTGCCGCGCTTTCGTTATGCGGTCGGCCAAGTCCTTGGCGCGATTGGCATCGCAAAGGCGGACATCGAGAACGAGGACACGGAGATGGCGGACGTCGGGTACGGCAAGACCGCGAGTCGACAAGTGACCGGCGTGATGGTCGACTTCGCGCACGCGCTTTCGATTTACCTCGACTTTGCGTCCAGTGGCGTCACGACGCCGCTCGCGGTCTCGTTGAAACTTTCCGAGACGCCATTGAGTCCGCTCTACAAGACGACCGTCACGCCGAACCGCGCGACGTGCGCGCTGTTCGCAGCGCATGGCGTCCTAACGATCTCGTTCGTGCGGTGTCGCTCGGCAAGGATTGCTACGACTGGCCGTTACCGCGCCTCGCCTTTGCGCCTCAGGGCCTTCGCGGCGCGGTCGGCGTGCCCGTCGAGCCGTCGCATTTTGTCGAAGCGGCCCAGGCTCGTGATCCGTTGCGCCTCGATCTCCATCGGGTTCGGTCGATTCAGTTGGGGGTGGCGAAGGACTGGCAATGCCCCTGTATGCAGTCGTGAACTCGGCATTCGGTCCAACGCGTTTCCCACGTGCAGCCGCCATCCACGCAGCGGCCCTTCTCGTAGTAGACGAGCCAATCGCTATTCGCGCAGATAGAGGGGGGATTCGGGCAGGGCTTGCTCCCACCGTCGATGTCGCACGCCTTCAGCGGAGGCGGATACGCGCCGGCATCGGGCGCGGGCAGGAATGAGACGTCTTCGACGACGTCATCACTCGCGGTGGCGTCGCCGAATGCGAGGTCGTTCTCGTTGACCGAATCGGTCGACGCGTCCTGCACATCTGCAGGCGAAGGAACGAGCACGCCTCCGCATCGCGCGACGAGCATGGCGACGACTGATGCACTGATCAGGAACCACTTCGTACTTCGTTTCACGGCCTGCTCCGATCAGTTGGTGCCGGGCTGCGAGCAGTACCCCTGCTTGCAGTCGTGAATTTGGCATTGGAGCCAAAGCGTATCCCAGACACATCCGCCGTCCACGCAGCGGCCGTTCTCGTAGTAGACGAGCCAATCGCTGTTCGCGCAGACCGATGGTGGATTCGGGCAAACTTTGTTGCCGCCGTCCGCGTCGCAAGTCTTCGGTGCGGGCGGGTACGCGGCCGCGTCGGGCCCCAGCAGAACCGAGGTGTCTGGGGCAAACGCGTCGGATGCATCCTCTGGCGCGTCGACAGCCGCGTCCAGCGGGGCGGAAGGCGTGAGCACACCGCCTCCGCATCGCGCCACGAGCATCGCGACGACGGATGCGGCGAGAAGGAACCATTTCGTTCTTCGCCTCACTCGACCTCAAAAACCGGGCGGCGGTGCTGTGATGACGCTGGCACAAGAGCCCTTCGAGCAATTGCACTCGTAAACATGCTTGGTCCAGGCGCAAAGCCCGTTCACGCAGTGACCATGATCGTAATAGACGAGCCAATCCTTGTTCGCACATACCGAAGGGGGCATCGAACAGACCGCAGCATCTCCGGCATCCATGAGCGAACACGCGACCGATGGCGGATCGAAGCCGCCATCGGGCTCTGGAAGTGGAGCGCTAGGGGCCGCTACGCCCGAGTCGAGGTTGAGGAACGGCGGCTCCGCACTGTCGGCCATCGGAGCGGCCGCGTCCTCCGCGACGGCGGGAACAGGCGCGATCGCTCCACCGCACCGGGCAACGAGCATCGCACCAACGATGGCCAGTGGCCATGCGCGCTTCGCTCGAGAGTTCATCTCGAAAGCATACGCGGTTTTTGCTCGCCGACGAACGCGACGAGCAGCGAGAGCATCGCCCACCCGAAAAGGTCAGGACGTACGAAGGCTTCTAGCGCCACGTGAAACGCCACGGCCGCGACAAGCCCGATTGGGCGACTGCGGCGTAGCAAGAGAAGGAGGGGCAACGACAGCTCGATGACAACTACCGTGATCGCCGCGACCACGGCCGTCGTCGTGCCGACCAGCGAGCCACCGCGACGGATCGTTCCATCAGCCGCGAGCTCGAAGAGCACGCGACCGCTCAGCCAGTCGGAGTTGAGCTTGGCAATCCCCGCCCACGCGTAGACCGACATGACCAGGAAGCGCGGCGGCGAGAGCGCATCAGGAATCGAGAGGGCAATCATCACGACGCCCACATGCAGCAGGTACATCGTGTTGAAGAACGCGAGTGGATCTTGGGTGAGAACCGCCAGGCCGCACAGTCCTGCGACGAGACCGCCGAGTCTGACGCGATAGCCGATCACGAACGCGACGGCGCCGAGAGTGCGCAGCACGCAGAGGGCGCACATCACGGTGCTCGGGAGCGCGATGCCGAAGACGCTTGGATGCCATCCTCCGCTGGGCCATCCATACAACCAATTCGGCGAAGCCAGTCCGACGAGCCTCGCGCCGATGGTCGTGCGAACGAGGAAGAGCACACCTAGGCCAACGCGAATCGATGACAGCGTTCGCTCCGGAGTCATCGGCAGTCGCGATGCGCGGAGGTCGTGCGAAGCGGAAGGCTGGGATTGGACGGGCGTTCATCGAGCACGACGTCGACCGAGACGGCAGCAGCGTCGGTGGTGCAGACGACCTCGGCGAGTCCATCCAGATTCGCTCGGAGAGAGCCAACCGAGCCTCCACCCCGGAAGTGGTCGGCGCCGGCGAGGGCGGTTGCGGTCCCTTCCGAGCAGCTCTCCGCGACGCGCGTCGGCGCGATCTCTCGAAACGAGCCGTCGGCGTCGCGCGCCGTGATTCGCACACGGTAGCTACTCGCGTGCGAATACATCGACCAAGACAGTGCGCTCGAACCGTCGATGTATGAACTCAGGGGAAGCACCACGCAGATCAACGCAACCGCGACCGCGCGTGACAGGACGATGGAGTCTCGAACCACTTCGCCTCCAGCCTACCTCACGTAAGTAGACCATGACGCGCTGGCGCTCCCGATCATGGGCTACCCGCAGTTGAAGCGGTTTCCGAAGTTGGTCGACTTCGTGACTCGTCAACTCTCGGCGAATGGTCTCGCGGTCGCGTATGCGCCGCTCGCTAGGAGTATTGCTCGCTCGGGCGCGCCTCCCTCGGCGGCGAGCGCAAGTCGCGCAAATCCCAGAAGTGACGGATTGAACCTTCTTGGCCACCATCGAGTGTGCCCAACGTCGGAGGCCCAAAACAATCTCGTCAGGATGCGTAGCCTCGCGCTCGACGGCGCGCGCGCTTGCCGCCCGGTGGTAGACCTTCCAGGTCGCCGAACTCGGACACGCCCTCCGCGATCAGCAGCACGCGCGCCGCCGTCATCGAGATCGCCTCGCGCCGACCAACCGCTCTTCGCCGACGTTGTACCAAAGCTCCCCAGGCTCGAAGTGCTCTCGCAAGCGTCGAAAGGCGTGCGCCTCCACGAGCGGCGTCACCACGATGGTGCCGGAGCGTCCGCGCGTGACCAGCCTCACGGATTCTTCGGGCACGTAGTTGAGCGTGATCGGGCTGTGCGTAGTCGCGATCACCTGAGTCCCGCGAGTGATCTCACCGAGGAGCGCCGAGATCCCTCCGATGAGGCGTGGGTGCAGGCCGTTCTCGATCTCGTCGAGCAAGACGAGCGAAGGCACCACTTCCCACTCGGGAATGGACGCGACGGCGATGAGCCTGAGCAGGCCGTCGCTCACCTGCTTGGCGTTGAAGCTGGCCTTCTTGCCATTCCATCTCTCGGTGATCGAGAGGTACTTCCAACCGTCCTCGGCGCTCTTGGGCTCGATGTCGGTGAGGCGAGGGTAATGCTCTGCTACACGCGCCACGAACGCGGCGAAGCGCTTGGGCGAGCGCCTCTTCAAGCGAAACAGGAAGCTCGCGAGGTCGTGCCCCCGTGAGCCCACGTGCGTCGTCGCGCCGCGCGATGCGGACCGCAAAGCAAACGGATCGAGCGCCCAGAGCGCGTGGATCTCTTCAGCCCAAGCCTTCAGCGACAGCAGGCCTGGGTAGCGTGTGGCGTCTTCTTTTGCGTCGAGAGTCGCGAGCCACGACTGGGGAAGTGTGATCGGTGGAGGCGAGCGATACTCGTTCGCCTGCTCGTTGAAGATCGTCACCATCCGGCCTTTGCGCGAGAGCAGCTCGACCGACCCGGTGGGCGTCACGCGCTCGACGCGC
>JANYHY010000679.1 GCA_025362165.1 Myxococcales bacterium
CATGTTGGTGTCGGTGACCGAGTCGTAGGCGGGCCAGGTTTGCACACCCTTGGTGTTGGGATCGCCCGTGCGGGCGAAGCGGGTCCAGTAGCCGACCATCGCGTCGGCGAGCGGTTGTTCCGTATCGTTGAGGCGCGTTCCGACGAGGCCGTTGCCGAAGATGAAGGGTAGCTCGAAGCCGTGTGCGGCCTTGGCGCCAGGTGCGGCGGGGATCTGGAACGGATATGCGAACTCGTAGAGAAAGGCTCTTCCGCCTGACGCGGTGAAAGCGCGCGCGGCGCGGCGTGTGGGGCACGCGAAGATCCCGTCGGTGACGATGTCTCCCACTTGCTCTTTGATCGAGCCATAAGACGACAATGGATATTGCGCGAAGATCGCGTCAGTGTTCGCGGCGCCGAACATCCATTGCAGCATCGCTTGCGCCTCTGGCTGTCCGACTGTCGTGAGATACAACGCAGTGAAGAGCTGACCCTCATTGGCGTTCGTGCCGATCACGAGCGGGACATGCGCGAAGCGTCCGGCTTTGAGGGCGTCGAGCGGGAGCTCTGGTAGCTCATTGTCTCCTACGACGGGTCCCCACAGAACCCCTGGACCGATCGTCTCTCTGCGGACAGGCAACGCTTTGAGCACGTCGAGCATGGGCTTGGCGCGCAAGCAGGCTGCGGCGGTCGGGGCGTCCGTGCACCCCAACAAGCTCGCGAGTGAGTTGGCTTGCGTGGTCGCGTCCGCGAGAGAAAAAAACGTGGGGCCCGAACACGCTCCGCTCTCCATCATCGCGTGTTGGAACAACCCAGCGCTCTTGGGCATCGCGAGCTGCGTGCAAACGCTGAACGCACCCGCCGATTCACCAAAGACAGTGATGTTGCCCGGATCACCGCCGAAAGCAGCCGCGTTTCGCTGCACCCACGCGATGGCTGCGCGCTGATCCAACAGTCCCAGGTTCGGCGAGGCATCCGAAGTGAGCGACGGATGCGCGAGAAATCCGAACGGGCCAAGTCGATAGTTGATGGAGACCACGACGACGTTGCCCGACGCGAGGTTGGCTCCGTCGTACATGGGCTCGATCCCACTTCCGCTCGTGAACGCGCCGCCATGAATGAAGACCATCACTGGCGCGTTGGTGGTCGCCGCGAGAGGCGTCCAGACGTTGAGCCGCAGACAGTCTTCTACAGAGTTGGCGTCGGGATCGCCGAGCAGATCGTACTGCGCGCAACGTGGACCTCGCGCGGTGGCGCTGCGCGTCGTCGTCCACGCAGGCGCATCGGTCGGCGGTCTCCAACGCAAATCACCGACGGGGGCCGCCGCGTAGGGAATGTCGAAGAATTGGCGTGCGCTGGTTTGTGTGCCGCCTTGGATGGTGCCCTTGTCCGTCGTGATCACGGTCGGCCCAGGTGGCGGCGGTGCGGCGACCTGTGCAGAGGAGCAAGCCAAGAGGCCAAGCAGCATTGGCGTGCCAAAGAGCGCAATAGCGAGGCGAGTCACTCCCCGAGCGTACGCCCTCCATGTCAATCGCGATTCGGTTTTCTGTTGGTTTGGCTCGCCAGACGGCTATGTTGGCTGCGATGCGTGCTCGCCTATTGTTGGCCACCGTGGCCGCGGTCTCGGTCGCCTGCGGAGCGGGGACGATTCCGGATCCGAAGGACGCCGCCAAACAATACGCGCGCGCCGCGCAGAGCGGTGACACGGACGCGATCTACGACATGATGACGTCGTCTGCGAAGAAGGCGCGCAGCAAAGACGAGCTCAAGAAGATCGTCGAGGGCGAGCGACCCGAGCTGCAGGAGCAGTCGACCGCGATCTCGGGCAAGGACGCGCGCGTCGTCGCCACTGCGCGCTTGCGCTTCGAAGATGGTGAAGAGTCTGCGCTCGAGCTCAAAGACGGCCGCTTCCAGATCACCGCCGCTGGCGCGCTCCCAGGCGGCGCGCGCACTCCCGAAGAGGCGCTCGATCAGCTGCGTCGCGTGCTCGCTCGACGCAGCTACCAAGGGTTGATGCGCGTGTTGACACCCGAGACGCGAGCGATGGTCGAGCGCGACATACGGGGATTGGTCGACGGCCTCGAGCGACCCGACACTCTCTCACCGTTGGTCACCGGAGATACCGCGACCGTGATCGTTCCCGGCGGACACCGCGTCCGTCTGCGGCGAGATGGCGGCGTTTGGAGAGTCGAAGACTTCGACTGACGAGCACGCGCGCTCCTACGGATCAGTCGCCTGCCAAGGCTCTGCGGCGCATCAGGAAGGGTGCGTGCACTTGATCGTCTTTGTAGTTCGAGCAGAGCGCGTACATCGCGACGTTCACGGCGAGTCGCACGGCGTGCTCTCGCTGTACGTCACCGCCGGGAGTCACGGCCTCTTCCCACACGCCCGTAGGACCGCGAGCGAGCGCGCCGCCGACGTCGTGCGACGTGAAAATCACCTGCGCAGTTCCGCCGCGCACGATCACATCGAGCGTCTTCTTGCCTTGGACGCGACCCTCTGCGCGCGTGAGCAAATAGAACGTCCGAAAGAGAACGTGATCCGTGTTGATCGTGATTGGCGTGTTCTCCGGCAGCACGCGCGCGATCTCGCGACGCGCTGATTTTCCGAACTCGCTCGGATCACCGGCGGGCCCGACTCCCGCGTCGTC
>JANYHY010000726.1 GCA_025362165.1 Myxococcales bacterium
TCGGAGGGGCCGCGGACGTCCTTCACCACCGCGCCCGAGACGTTGGTGATCTGTGAGCCATCGTTGAGCGGCTCGAACACGAACAGGCTCTTGACCTGTCGCATCGCCGCGCCCGAGATCGCGCAGCGCCCGTCTCTCGCACGTGCGAGCTCACGTGCGGACGCGACGAGGCCGCTGAGGCGCTCGTCTTCGGTCGGCTCGCCTTGGTCGCTGACGTGAATGCGCGCGGTGTGTAGGCCCGCCGACGGAGGCCGATCGCCGCCGAGCGCGCGCATCGTCAAGAGCGCGCAGCGCGTGGCGACCTCGGTGTCGCGGCCGTCTGGCTCGCCGAGTCCGAAGAGCGCGACCACCTGATCGCTCTCGCGCTTGTAGACGCGACCGCCATAGCGCAACACGAGCTCGCAAGTCTTGTTGCACGCTTCGGTGGAGTCTCCGCGCGGGAACTCGACGACGAGCGCGGTCACCTCTCGACGTTCACCGAGGCCGGCGGCGCGATCGATCGCGACCGCGCGCACGCCCGTCTCCACACGAGAGACGCTCGAGACGCTGCGCGACGGCGGCACCTCTACGGGTGTTCGCTCTGCTTGTGGCGCGACCGCGTCGCCGTCGAGGATCTCGATCTGCGAGCCGCTTGGCGCTTGGTCTCCGCCTTGGATCGTGACGACGAACTCGGAGAGCTCGTGTGATCCGTAGCGGCTGCCTTGCGAGTACAAGAAGGCGAGCATCGCCTCGTACATTCGGCCTGCGTCCGCGTAGCGATCCTTCGGGGCCTTGGCCATCGCGGTGTTGAGGATCGCGAGCAGCTCGGGCGGCGCGTCTGGACGGAGGAGCGTCGCCGGCGGGTACTCGCACGCTTGCACGCGACGAAGCGTCTCGAACGTCGTCGGCGCGCTGAACGGGTTCACCCCCGCGATGCACTCGTAGAGCACGATGCCCAGGCTGAAGAGATCGCTGCGTGCGTCCACGGGCTCACCGCGCGCTTGCTCCGGGCTCATGTAGCCGAACTTGCCGTGCAGCTGCCGCGTGCGCGTGTCTTCCGTCTCGGTTTGCTCGAGAGCGCCGCGCGCTTTGGCGATGCCGAAGTCAGTGACCTTGACCTCACCCTCGAACGAGACGAGTACGTTCTGCGGGGAGACGTCTCGATGCACGATGCCGAGCGGCCTGAGCTGCTCGTCGCGTCGCCGGTGTGCGTGATCCAGACCCTTGGCGACCTCCGCGCACGTGAACACCGCCATCTCGATTGGCATCGGTATTTGTTGTCGACGGCAGCGTGACAGGAGCGTGGCGAGATCGAGGCCGTGCACGTACTCCATCGCCATGAAGTAGGCGTCTTGCGATTTCGCGTCCTCGCCGAAGGGCGCGCGACCGAGATCGAAGACCTGCACGATGTTCGCGTGCGACAGGCGCACCGCGAGCTTGGCCTCGTGGATGAACATGTCGACGAACTCTTGGCTGCGCGCGAGCTCCGGCAGAATGCGCTTGATGACGAGGACCTTCTCGAAGCCCTCGACGCCAAAGCTCTTCGCCTTGAACACCTCTGCCATGCCGCCCTGACCGAGGCGCTCGAGGAGTCGATAGCGACCGAACGCTTTGGCGACCGGAGTCGCTGAAGCACCCTGACCACCACCTGAGATCACACTCACGACTTCCCCCTCATCGACGACTGTCTCGGTCCGCTTTTGATTGTGCGACCAACCGAGTGCAGCTTAGCACCAAGCAAGTGATTGAACCTCCACGGCGTACCCTCTCGACCTAGGCGACGAAAGAAAAAAGCGAGGCTCTCGTGTGCCGCGTGGACCTACCTCGTCCTACTCACCCTAATGCTTTAGCGCGCGACCCAGATCGGGTTGGTGAAGGCCATGGGCGGCACAGGCATGAACGGCAGCACGTCGTCCAGCATGCGCGTGCCTCGCGCGATGACGACGACCCAAGTCGGCGCCGTCACCATGAGATGAAGCTCCGCGTCGAGTCGAACACAGCGAGCGCGCGCGTCTTCCAGCGGGCCTTCGATCTTGCCTATCGACGTAGGGCGCGTCGCGATCGGGAGGGTCTGTGTGACCTTGCCTCCGACGACGATGTCGAGCGAGGTGACGTCGATCCAAGGCGCAGCGCGGACGACGACGTGTCCTGAGATGGGAGAGTGGTTCTCTCCGATCTCGTCGCCGGGTCGCGCGCCCTCTAGCTCGAGATCGATCACCGGTCCGCTCGACACGGTCGCGTGCCCTTTCTTCAACTCTTCGACGACGCGCGCCGGATCGATGTGCTCGTCGTCCCCTGTCGCCACGAGCGTGCGCGGATAGCCGGCCCACTGGTACTGGATCCGATGCGAGTCGCTCGAGCCCGTCGCGGTCGGCTTGAGCCCTGCGTTGAGGAGCGCGAACCAATCCGCGAGCACCGCGTCCACGCGCGAAGGGACCGCGAGATCGTAGCCGTTGTAGACCTCGATCGTGTCGAAGTCGGTGCGCATCGTCTTGGGGATTGGGCCGCCCGGTCGAAAGCCGCTCGTCTCGAAGTAACCGATCTGCTTGGGCAGTCGAGGGTGATTCACTTGCAAGATGCGCTTGGGATCTCCCGCGCGTGCAGCCTTGAAGAGCTTGTCGATCGTGGTGTCGCGGAAGGGCGGGACGTTGTTGGTGAGCGGATACGGGAAGACTCCGAAGTGGCCAAATCTGGGTGAGTACGTCGTCACCTCGACTCCGTGCACGGTCGCGAGCTCGCTCGTCAAACCTTGAACCTCCAACGCGGGGCCGTAGTCGCCGACGATGTTGTGCTCGGTGGGGACCGCGAAGTCGACACCCGCCGAGACGAGCGAGAGCACGCGGTCTTCGACCAACACGGGAGAGTCGAAGCTCGGTCGCGCGTGCACGTGTAGATCGCAGCCGACGACTCCTGGAGTCGGGACGACGTGTCGTGGCGCGAGATCGATCACGACTCTCTGATCCGATCCGACGTCGACGGTGACGGCGTCGATGCTCCACTCGAAGCCCTTCGTCGCGGCGACTCGGTAGCGACCTTTCGGCAAAGGCGTGATGACCGATCCTCGGAGCGCGTCGATCAGCGGGCCTGCGCCAGAAGCCCTGAAATCAGGCCCGAAGCTCGGATCGAGCGTGCCCTCCACGCCGTGCACGAGCAGGCGTGCGGTGAGCGGGGCGTGCGTGTCGCCGTCCGTGACGTGGACTTCGATCTCGCCGCCTTCGCTCACGTCGAGCTGGAGATCGTAGCCGGTGCCCGGTGGGAAATACGTGGGCGCGCTCGTGGCGACCTTGGTCGTGGAGCGGACGCTCGCGTACCAGTTGGTGACCTCTCGTGGGACGCGAACCTCGAAGCGACCGTC
Organism: Myxococcales bacterium; assembly: GCA_025362165.1. GTDB lineage: Bacteria > Myxococcota_A > Polyangia > Polyangiales > Polyangiaceae > JANYHY01. Next base: position 3,335 of record JANYHY010000726.1, read on the forward strand.
TGTCTTGGTGACGAAGCGCACGCGCGGCAGACCTTCGTCGTCCAACCCCACGACGCGCGCGGAGCCGTCCACTCCGTGCACGATGCCCTTCACCACGTCTGGCGCTTGCGCGTTCAGCGACGAGGTGAGCGCGGCGCCATCGCTCGAGAGCTGGACCCGCAGCGCCAACGAGTCAGTGCTCGAACTGACGCGCAGCTTGCCGTCCTCGGGCTCGGCGAACGCAACGAGCGAGCTACCGGTGATCGCGAGCGGCGCGTCTTCGCCGAACATCACATACGGCGCTGACACCGCCACAGAGTCCGCGATGACTCCGACGCCCGGCACGAACGCTTCCTCTCCGCGCATCTCGAGAGAGAGAGAAGTCTTGATGCTCTCCTCCTCCGGTGGGGAGATCGATTTCGTGGTGACCTTCACGTCGAGCGTGTTCGCAGCGGGATCCACGTGCGCGTCGACTTCTGCCTCGATGTGCACGTCCGCGAAAGACAGGGAGAGCGCGGCATGCAGCGAGCCTGCCGCCTTGGTGTCTGGGAACTTGAGACTCAACGGCAGGCGCAGATCGCGGTAGCGCAAGACGAGCTGTCCCTCGTAGCGAGTCTTGCCGTCTCTGCTCTCGACGTAGAGCGCGCCGTCACTCGGTCGTATCGCGAACACTGCGCCTACGGTGTCGAGCCTCAAGCCTCCGCCAGGGCCGTGCGATGATTGGTAATGTTGCGCGAGACCGTCGAGGGCGCGCGCCCCGAAGAACGCGCCGCACGCCAGCGCCGCTACGAACGCGTACGTGCGGAGCTCGGACGTTGCCACGGGCAAGGATTAGAGCACGGCAGCGCGGGGCCCACCGAGCTTCGCGCGTCGTCCGGCTCCATCGATCTCTAGCGATACGACGAGCTCCGCGGGTCTGCCGAGCAACGCCTCGCTCGAGGCCCCCCACTCGCACAGCACGATCGAGCCCTCGTCGCGCCTCTCTCGTAGTCCCAAGCGCGCGATCTCCAGCGGCAACGCGTCGGGCTCGTCCAGGAGTCGATACAGGTCTGCGTGCAACAGCGCGGCGCGCGGCGTGGCGTACTCGAGCACCAGCGCGAACGTCGGGCTCGCGACGCGCTCATCTTCCGGCAGGCCTAGCGCTCGCGCGATCGCTCCAGCCAACACGGTCTTGCCCGCACCGAGCGGTCCGTCCAACAGCACCAGATCGCCGGGCTCGAGCACTCGCCCGATTCGCGCTCCGAGCAGCAAAGTGTCTTCGAGTGTCGAGAGGGCGAGCATCAGAACCTGAACGAAGCGCGCAGCGTGCCTCCCATCAACACGAGCGCGCCAGTGCCTCCGAGGTTGGTCGGCACATCGAACGCGGCCTCGAGCTGGATCCGATCGCCGAGGCCGATCGCACCGAACACTTGACCCCTCAAGAGAAAGCGCGGCTGCTTGTCTCCGCCTAGCGGAAAGAACGCGCCGAGATCGATCTCCGGGCCCGCGAAGATGCGCAACGTGGGCGCGATGGGGATCGCATAACGCGCGCCAGCGTCGAGCCATATCGACTGCGGCCCGAAGATCGGAAAGCCCAAGTCTGCTCGCAGCGCGAGACCCGGGACTGCGAGGAGGGCGTACTCGCCGGAGACGAAGCCCTCACCGGACAACGACGAGCCCACGGCATTGTCGGGTCTCACCGCAGCACCAAACAGGCCAAAACCAAGGCCCGCCGCGATCGGGTGATCCTCGGCGTAGACGTGCCTCACGGCGGGAATGGGTGGCGGCTCGGGCTTGGGTGGAGGCAGAGGCTTCTCGGGCGGTTTCTCTGGAGGCTTCTCTGGAGGCTTCTCGGGCAGCTTCACAGAACCCTTCTCCCAAGGGATCTCCGAGTTGCCGATCCCTTCGGGCCGGAGCAAGAGCGCGAGCATCTCGGAGATTTGCATTGGCGCTTGCGCAGGATCGATCTCGCGCGCGAGCGACTCGACGCGACCCGTCTCCACCCGGCACACGTCGACCTCGAGCTTGTACGTGGCGCCGTGCGGATCGATGTGGCCCACGAGGGTCCACTGAGAAGAAGACGCGCGTCCGGCCGCGCGATACTCGACGCTCGTGTCGGGGACGCCATCGGCGACCGCCATCATCGCGGTCGTCATCTCCGAGTCTGATGGCAGCGTGTGTGCTCGCAGCATCACCGCAGCGCGCGTCGCGTTCTTCGCGTCGTCGATCTGTGCAGGCGTGGCGCCCGTGCCGCTGTTGAACGGCAGCACCGCAACTTTGTCGGCGAGCGCGCTCAGCGCGACGAGTTGAGCCGCGGCGAACGCGAGAGCGAAGGGTCCAATGCGCATCGTGTGGTTCGTTCCATGGGTTGGGCCCGGCGATGACTCTCATAGCGCGCATCACGCGGCTTGTCGCGTTTTCAGCCCTTCGCGATGACCTTCGCCAATGCCAGCGCGTGCCGCACCTCTTGCTCTGTCAAGGACGCACGCTCGGCGATTTCGGCTGGTTTTGGCGGCCGCGAGAGCTGCGCGCGCAACTCACGCGCGGTCGCGAGCACGACCTTGAGGCGAGACTCTCCACCCCCACCAGAGGGTGCGGTCACGCGACGGCCGCGTGCCTCGAGCGCTGCGAGGAGCGCGTCGATCTCGTCAGTGGTGATCGCGATGACGCCGAGCACCTCTCCGATCTCGTCGAGCGAGATCGTCTTGGTCTTTTCGCTCATCACGAACAACGACGCGAGCACGCGCGCGACTTCGTCTCTCATCGATCGATCTGCTCCACAGCGAGGATACGACCCCGCGCGCCCACGCGATACCGTCGACCCGCCCACTCGATCGATCGGCTCAGCGACGCACGTGCGACCGCCAACAGAACAATCGCGTCGGCGATCGGTGCGAGCGCGACATTGAGCACGCTCGCACGACCGCGATACACACCGTGCGTGACGGTGATGGCGAGCAGCACCCGCGTCGCCGCGAGCGCTGCGAACGCTGTCCATGTGCTCGCGAGCGCGCAGAGCACAGCGGCGACGGGAAGCGGCGCGATCAAGAACGGATACGTCAACAGGAGCGCTGGGCGGTGCGCCCTGACGACGCGGAGCCACCGCGTCAGCTGCTCCAAGACTTGCAGCACACCTTGATGGCTCTCCACGATCGCGGCCCGCTCCGACATGAGCACGCGCGCGCCCTTGTTTTTAGCGGTTTCCAAGAGCGCGACGTCGTCACCGATCGCGTGCATCGCGCATCCGTAACCGCCGAGCGCCTCGAGCAGCGGCGCGCGGATCGCGACGAGCTTGCCCGCGAGCGCCGGCGAAGATCCTGTGATGCGGGCGAGGCCGGCGATCACCGCGAAGGCTTGCGGAGACAACGCAACGATCGCTTGCGCGAGGCGTCCCGTTGGAGCTGGCGGCGCGAATGACAGCGCGAGCCCGTCGTCGAGCGCGGCGACGAGGACGTCCAGATCGCCGGGATCGAGTCGCACGTCAGAGTCCGCGTGAACGACGACGCTGCGCTCGTCCAACTCTGCCGCGACGAGCGCGAGCCCCGCTGCGAGGTGAGCGACCTTGCGATTGACCGCCGCGTCTTCGGCGAGACCACTGACCGCGACACGCACGTCGCGCGGCGCCGCGATCGCGACCGGCGCACACCACACGCGCGTGAGCTCACCGGAGTACGCGCGAGCATCACCCGCGAGGCGCGCGGCGACCGCACGAGAAGCGACCTCCATGGGGCGCAATAGAAACACGCGCGAAGCTCCGCGACGGCTCTTCGGTGCCCGGCGCAACGCGGACGCGGTGGCGCACACGATCGTGAACGCGGCCGCGACACCCGCGTGTGCCAGCGCGGCGATCTCGAGCGGCGAGACCACCGCTCAGTCGTCCGTGGACTCCTCGTCGTCGTCCTTGTCTTTGTCCTCTTCGACGTCCTTCTTCGGGGCCTCTTTCTCGGCCTCCGGCGCGTCATTCTCCGCTTTCGGAGACTCTCCAAGATCGTCTTGCTCTTCTTCAGCTTCGACCGACTTCGTCTCGACGGGCTTCTTCTTCTTCTTTTTGACGAGCTTCTTCTTCGGACGATCTTGCTCTTCGTCTTCGTCGTCTTCGACGCTGCGCTTCTTGCGCGGCTCGTTGAGCGCCTTGTCGTCAGCGAGGGGAGCGCCCTCGAGGCCGAGCGCCATCGCCAGCTTCGGCGCGCGTTTCGCTTCTTCCCACGCCATCGAATAGAAGAAGCACGCGATGACCGCGGTGATGAGCCCGATGAACTGGCTGGTCGAGTACGCGTAGTCGTCGACGACATACTGCGCCGTCTTCATCGTGAAGATCGAGAGCACGCCGGGAACGAACGACCCGATCTGCGCGGCCAAGCGCAGTCGCGGGTTGGGGATCGCCTTCGCGACGCCAAGCGTGAAGCCGATCGCCATCAGCAGAAGTCCGCCGCCGATCAACAAGTAGCGATCGGTGTGGAACGGCAAGCTGCCCCGTTGATCATCGTCTCGCCAGAGCTCGAGGATGAAGCGCAAGAAGCCGTAAGCGATCACGAACGTGTAGAAGATTTGGCCGCGAAATTTCTGGTGCTTGCGATGCCAGAGCAACAACACGAGCAGCGCGAGACCGACGAGCGACTCGTAGATCTGTGTGGGGTGAACCGGGAAAGACGCGTCCTTCAGGTTCAAGCATTCGGCGGCTTTGTAGTGAATGTCGCCGCGCGTGCACTGATCGAGGTGGTGTGCGTACGCGGGCGAGCCCGGGATCGGCGAGCCGTTCTCGAAGTACCCGAGCGTGCCGTCCTCGAGCTTGGGGAACGTCCCCATCTTCTTCAGGAAGCTCGGCGCGTCAGCGGACAGGCGCTGGCCGAAGTCGCAGCCGTACAAGTAACAGCCGAGGCGCGTGATCATCAGGCCGGAAGCGAGGCTCGGCACCGCGACGTCCGCCCAGGGCAACAAGCGGATCTGGTGGCGTAGCAAGAACACCCAGCTGCCGAAGATGCCGCCGATGAAGCCGCCGTACGCGACGAGGCCGCCCTTGCGGAAAGCGAAGTAGTCGGCGGTCTCGTGGAACTCGTCGAGGTTCGTAATGATGTAGAGTACACGCGATCCTGCGAGCGCCGCGAGCGCTGTCCAGACGTAGCAGTTGGCCATCGTCTCAGCGGGGAGGCCGATCTTTCGTGCGAGCGGGAGCGTGATGTACCAGCCCACGACGAGCGAGAGCCCGAGCATCACTCCGTACGAATAGATGGGCACGCCGCCGGTCGGCGGGGTCCAGTCGGACGCGCGCCAGTAATACGCCCCGGCGCCTCCGGCTGCTGCGATCACCAGGCCCGTGAGAGCGTCTTCCTTTGCCCCCTTTCGTTGCGCCCAAATCCCATAGAGGGCTGAGATCGCAGCGATGGCGACGAGCGCCCACCAGAGCTTGAGCGAGCGATTGGGGAGCGGGATGTGAAAGAGGATCGGATGCATGACTGCGGCGTCCTTATACCCGAGCCGCGATTGGGTGGAGCCCTCAATACACGGAGCCCTCAATACACTCGCGCTCGCTCGGTCGTTGTGTTGTCGGAGGTTCAGTGCACTGTGGTACCAAAGACCGTCATGCGCGCCTTCGTTGCAATCGCCCTCTGCGCCGCCGCGTGTGTTCCGCCGGGGAACAGCACGCCGTCTGACGCTGGCACCACGACCTCGAACGTCGGCCCTACGCCGTCTGCGCGTCCGACGCCGAACGTGATGGCGATCCCCTTCGAAGACAACTTCGATCGCGTGGTGATGAAGCGTGACGCCGCGCCGAGCGCACCTCTCTTGGCGATGACCGCGGATGGGACAGCCACGAACGCCTTTGAAACTGGGCTGATCATGCCGCCGCCGCTCATCACGCCGGACATCGCCGATGATGGCCTCGCGCCCAATTGGCGGCAGGCGCAGACCAACGTGTGGCACTTGGAGAATGGTCGCGTGTGCGGATCGATGGCGCACAACCACGGCCTCTGGCTCAATCGTGTGTTGGGAGTGAACGCCCAGATCGAGTTCGATGCCACCAGCGACTCGCAGCTCGGCGATCTGAAGGCAGAGCTTTGGGGTGACGGCCAATCCTCGGCGACCTCCATCTCGTACACCAACGCGACGAGCTACCTGACGATCATGGGCGGCTGGAAGAACAAGTTTCACGTACTTGCGCGCATCAACGAGCACGGCGACGATCGCAAGGAGATCACGATCGATCCGACGAGCGACGACCCGCGTGAGAAGCCCGTCGTGCGCGGTCAGAGCTACCACTTCAAGGTGGTGCGCAATGACGGCCACACGGTCCGCTGGTCTGTGGACGGCCTCGAGTACCTCACCTACGACGACCCCCAACCGCTCACCGGCTTCGGGCACGACCACTTCGGCTTCAACGACTGGGAAGTGAAGGTGTGCTTCGACAACGTCAAGGTCACCCCTCTGCCGTAAAACGCCCGATCGACGCGTCGTACGACTCCACTGAGAGAGACTGTTCGTACTAGACTAGGGCATTGGTGGACGCTTCCGAGTTCGAGACACTGGTCACTGAGCTGGAGACACGCGTCGACCGCCTGCGATCTTTGTACGAGCAGTACTTCATGGGGATCGAGCGGACGATCCCGAACGTGCCACTCAAGGACGTCGAGCGCCGCATCCAAGCGCTGCGCCGCGATCAGCCCAGAAACACGGGCCTGCGGTTTCGCTTTCACATGATCATCCAGCGGTACAACACGTACACGGCGTACTGGCAGCGCATCTGCCGCGAGATCGAGGAAGGCACGTACAAGCGGCACATCCAGCGCGCGAAGAAGAAGTTCGACGACGCACCCGCGGCCATCACGACGGCGCCAGTCACCGAACCTGGAAGGACCGCGAGCGGCTCGTACGAGCTCTCGCTCGACGACGTGATCGAAGACGAACCGGAGCTCGAAGAGGTGGTTGAGCCGTCGCGACCTCGAGTGCCCCTCATCGCGTCACCCGCGGCGATCGGCAAGTGGCGCAAGGTCGAGCCGAAGCCTCCCGATCCACCCAAGGCGCCCGATCCACCCAAGGCGCCCGATCCGCCAAGGGCACCGGTCGTGCTCTCCAGGCCGGCGACGTTCATGAAGGCCGCGCTCCCCAATCCGACGATCACGGAGAAGAAGGCGTCGCCAGCGCGTGTCGAGCCCCCCGCAACGATCCAACCGCAGAAGATTCAACCGCAGAAGGCTGCGCCCAAGCCGGGAGACCTCTCGGACGATCGCATGCGCCAGATTTACTCGCAGTACGTACAGACCAAGCGCGCGCAGAACGAGTCCACGGCGCAGGTCACCTACGAGGCCCTTGCGAAGACCATCCAGCAATCGACCGAGAAGCTGCGCGAGAAGCACGGCGGCAAGGCGATCGATTTCGAGGTGAACGTCAAGGACGGCAAGACGGTCCTCAAACCCGTCGTCAAATAGGCCCGCGTGTCAGTGCGTGAGCGCGCGCGGGGACGGCGGTAGCGGTGTGATGCGATCGTCGTGCGCGGAGCAGAAGAGGATGGCGCAGTGACGCCCCTCGTTCTGCTTGATTCGGCTGCAGAGCTCGGCGAGATCCTCGTCCGAGTCCACCACGCTGCCCTCGACAGGCTGCGCCGTGCGCGAATCGTAGCGGCAATGATCCAGAGCGACCCATCGCCCTTGGTATTCTTCGATTCGACGAATTTCTGGCCAGGTTTGTCGACTGCCCATTCACTCAACCTCGTCCCCCGAGTTACCGAACAGATGCAGTGCGAAACTCTCACACCTGCATCGCTCCGAAAGCCAATCGGCAAACATCACCTATGGCGTCCGAAACGCAGGCCAATTACACCGCCAACTCCAGCAACGTCAAGGAATGGCCCGTCTCATGCTGAACACGCGTATCGCACCTCATGTGCTCGCGGGGCTTGTTTTCAGCTGCTCGCCTGCGGTGCCACAGCCGCTTCCCCAGCCTGAAAAATCTTTCGACGCTTCAGTGAGCGCGCGCCCTGCGGTGCCCAAACTCACGGTGCAGACTTCCGTGGAGCTTCCGACGGGCGCCTTGCTGACTCCAGACATTGCGCCTGGCTCACACCTGTACGAGCTCGATCCGCACGTCGCGGCTCACCCCTTTCGAGCCGGATTCGCAGTCTCGGAGGCGCTCTCGCCTGACGGCAAGACGCTCGCGGTGTTGACGAGTGGGTTCAATCGGCTGACCACGCCCACCGGTGACGGAGTGCCGGACGTCGTCGGCGAGTACGTGTTCTTCTTCGAGCCGCAAGCGAACGGCGAGCTGAAGGAGCTCGGCTCGGTGACGATCCCGAACAGCTTCATCGGGCTCGCGTTCACGCCCGAGGGCACACACCTCTATGTGAGCGGTGGCTCAGACGACGTCGTGCGCGATCTGACGCGAGATCCACTGTCGAACAAATTCGCGGAGACGAGCCCGCCCATCGCGTTGCATCATTTGAAGGGGGGCGGCGGTGGCCTCGGATTGGACGAGAGCCCATTCGCCGCGGGGATCGGCGTCTCGGCGAGCGGCAAGACGCTGGTCGTGGCCAACCACGAGAACGACAGCGTGCAGCTTGTCGACGTCGCCACGCGCAACGTCCGCGCGGAGATCGATCTCCGCCCAGGCAAAGGTGTGCCTGGCGGAGAGTTCCCGCTTGGCGTGCTCGTCATTGGAGAGGAGCGCGCATACATCACGTCGCAGAGAGATCGCGAGATCGTGGAGATCGATCTCGTTCGGGCTTCGGTCTCGCGGCGCGTGCGCGTGGGCGGGCAGCCGACCCGGGTCATCGCGACCAAGGACGGCAGGCGACTCTTCGTCGCGAACGCGAACAGCGACACCGTGAGCGTGATCGATCGAGAGTCGCTCACCGTGCGCGACGAGATTCGTGTCGCGGGTCCGCTCGGCTCCATCGCGCTGAGTCACCGAGGATCTAGCCCCAACGCGCTGCGACTCTCCGAAGACGAGAAACGTCTCTTCGTCACGCTCGGAGGCGCAGACGCGGTCGCCATCGTCGATCTCGCGGGCGAGGTTTCGGGCGTGAGCCAAGTCGCTGGCCTCGTACCGACGGGCTTCTACCCCAATGACGTCGTCGTCTCGCCGGATGGGCGCTCGCTCTTCGTCGCGTACGGCAAGAGCGCGACCGGCCCCAACCCGCGAGGTCCTCGTGGTGATCGCGCGGCGCTGGTGAATCCCTTCGACATCGTGATGGGAGACGGCACGCAGTTCGGTCTGCAGTTGATGAAGGGTGGGGTGCATGCGTTTCCCATCCCGGACGCGGCGTTGCTCGCACCATTGACACATCAAGCATTGGCCAACCACCACCTCGACGCGGCGCCGATCGTCCCGCCGATCTTCGGCGTGCTTGCGGGCAAGATCACGCATGTCGTCTTCGTGATTGGAGAGAACCGCACCTACGATCAAGTGCTCGGCGACGTGCAGGGCGGCGCGGACGGTGATGCTTCGCTCACGATGTGGGGCGAGCGCTACACGCCGAACCTCCACGCGCTCACGAGGCGCTTCGTGCTGCTCGATCGCTTCTTCGACTCCGGCGACGTGTCGGGAGACGGCTGGCAGTGGACGATGGCGGGCCGCTCGACGGACGTCGCACAGAAGGCGATCCCGATCGAGTACGCAAGCCGCGGTCGGCACTCGTACGACTGGGAGGGGACGAACAGGAACGTCAACGTGTCGCTCGCGACCCTGGACGAGCGCCTCGCCTTCAACCCGAAGACGCCCAAGCAGATCGACTTGCTACCGGGTCGCGCGGACGTCGGCGGCGTCGACACACCCGCGCAGGGTGGGCACGGGTATTTGTGGGACGTCGCGCTCGCCGCAGGAAAGTCCGTACGAAACTACGGGTGCTTCGTCGATGACTATCGCTACGCCTTGCCGAAGAGCGACTCGGCGCGCGTGCCGCCGATCAAGGATCCGTTCGCGAACAGGACGCGCGTCGCTTTTCCGACTGCGCCCGCGCTGCACGACGTGACGGACCCGTACTTCCGCGGGTTCGACATGACGTTCCCCGATCAGTACCGCGTCAACGAGTGGGCGCGCGAGCTGGACGCGTACGAGAAGAACGGAGACCTGCCCGCGCTCGAGCTCGTTCGCTTGCCGCGCGACCACACGGGCTCGTTCACCCGATCGCTCGACGGCGTCGACACGCCCGACGCGCAAGTGGCCGATCACGACTACGCAGTCGGACGGATCGTCGAGAGGCTCAGCGCGAGCAAGTACTGGGAGTCGACGCTCGTCATCGTGATCGAAGACGACGCGCAGAACGGCGCAGACCACGTCGACTCTCACCGCAGCTTCGTCGCGTTCGCTGGCGGGCACGTCAAAGGCGGGCTCGTGCACGCGCGCTACACGACGCCGAGCGTGTTGCGCACGATCGAGCTCATTTTAGGCCTATCGCCGATGTCTCAGGCCGACGCGACCGCCGCGCCGATCGTGGAGGCGCTGACGGAGTCGGTGACGACGGAGCCCTTCGTGGCGATCGTCCCGGACGTGCTCCGAAGCACCAAGCTGAAGCTGCCCTCCGCGAAGAAGGGGGAGACCGCGTCGTCTGCGCGCGGCGACGCGAAGTACTGGGAGCTCGCCATGTCGGGCTTCGACTTCGATCACGCCGATCGCTTGCCCGCGCACGAGTTCAACGCCGCGCTAGCTTGCGGGCTGCTCGCCACTGACGGCTGTGTGTCGAAGACGCCTCCAATCGTGGCGGCTCGTGAGGACGATGACTGAGTGCTAACATTGGCCGCCGATGCAAACGCAGCATGTCGCGAAAAATAAGATCCTCGGACAGACGCCCAAGGATCCCACTCACGAGCGACGCGCCGTGGACGCGATCGTCCGCGCTGCTGACGAGATCCCTTTTTACAGCAAGCGAGGTGGAGTCGCGCGTGGCCTCACGCTCGCGCAGACGCTGTCCTCAATGCCGCTCCTGTTCAAGAAGGACGTGCGCGCAGCGCTGCCGAAGGCGTGGGTGTCCAAGGATCGCGACGCCCGTGCCGAGCTCGAGAGCGGCGCGCTCGAGTTGGTCGAGACGAGCGGCTCGACCGAGGAGCGGCTCCGCATCCTCTGGGACAAAGGGTGGTGGCTGCGCCAAGAAGCGCGCGCGATGCGCACGAACGCGCTCGTCGCCCGCGCGATGGACAGCGTCGGATCGCCCTACAAAGAAGCCATTCTAACGACGCCCGTGTGCGGCGGCGGCGTCTGTCACACCGGCGATCTCACGTTCGAAGAGCGACTCGACGATCCGCATTTGTTCTTGAACATGCGACCCGATCCGACGTTCTGGGGCGCCCTGGACATGACGCGCATGCTCGACGAGCTCGCGCGACACAAGACGGTCGGACTCGAGGCGGACCCGGCGTACCTCGCCGCGCTCGCGGAGCACGCGCACCAACACGGTCGCAAGATCGAGGTCGGCGGCTTCGTACAGCTCACGTACGCGCAGACCACGCAAGCGCACCTCCGCTCGATCCGGCGCGCCTACGCGGGGCCCATATTCCAGCTCTACGGCGCGAGCGAGGTCGGCGTGCTCTTCATGCAAGGAGAAGACGGGTGGCTGCATCACGCGCCGATCACCACGCACGTCGAGCTGCTGCGTGCGAAGGTGCCGACGCCTGGGAGCGTGGACGTCGCGCTCGTCGTCGTCTCCACGCTCGACCGCGCTGCGCAGCCGTTGTTGCGCTTCGTCGTCGGTGATCTCGTGTCGGTCGCGAACGAGGCGCCTGCTCGCTTCACGACGGTGCCTGCGCTCCGCAGCGTGGAGGGCAGGCTGCAAGACGCGGTGGTTCGCCCAGACGGCGCGATCGTCACCTGCGCCGCGATCGACCGCGCGCTCGCGACGATCGAGGGGCTCGTGCAGTTCCAACTCCAGCAGCGCGAGCCAGCGGCGGTGGAGATCGACGTCGTCTCCCGCGGAGACGTGAACGCCGATGTGAAGCGCGCGCTCGACCCGCTCTTGCTCGGAGTTCGCCTCGAGGTCCGCAGCGCGACCGCGATCGCGGCGGAGGCGAGCGGCAAGTTTCGCGTCGTGCGCCGGAGCTTCCCGATTGACGTGCACGCGGCGTTCGAGGTCTTGCAGTCGTGAGCGTCGACGACCGCGTTCGTGGCGAGTTTCCGCTGCTCTCACGCATGCTCAACGGAGAGCGCCTCGTCTTCCTCGACAGCGCGTCGACCACGCCCAAGCCACGCGTGGTCATCGACGCCGTGCGTGACTACTACGAGCGCGTCACTGCCAATGTGCACCGCGGAGTGCACGCGCTGGGTGAAGAGGCGACCGATCTCTACGAGGCGGCGCGCCTAGAGGTGGCGAGTCTCATCAACGCGTCGCCGAGCGAGATCGTCTTCGTGCGCGGGACGACCGAGGCGATCAACCTGGTCGCGCACGGCATGGGCCTCGGCCCAGAAGACGAAGTTGTGTTCCCCGAAAGCGAGCACCACGCGAACTGGCTTCCGTGGCGCGTGCGCGCTCGACCCGTCCCTGTCCCGATCGACGCCGATGGCCTCCCGCAGTGGGATCGCTTCGAGTCGCTGCTCGGGCCGCGCACCAAGCTCGTCGCTGTGGGTCACGTCTCCAACGTCACGGGCGCGATCGCTCCGCTCGCACGCATCGTGGAGCTCGCGAAAAAGAAGGGTGTGCCGGTGCTCGTCGACGCCGCTCAGTCGATCAGTCATTTGCCGATCGACGTGCGCGCGCTCGGGATCGATTTCTTGGCGGCGAGCTCGCACAAGGCGTTCGGTCCGAGCGGGGTCGGCTTTCTATGGGCCAAGCGTGAGCTGCTCGATCGACTCGCGCTGTATCAAGTCGGCGGGGGCATGGTGTCGCTCAACGAAGAGCTCGATGGACGCTTCGTTCCCCGCGACGCGCCGTTCCGATTCGAAGCGGGAACGCCAGCGATCGAGGCGACGATCGGCATGGGCGCGGCGATCCGCTTCTTGCGATCGATCGGCCTCGGTGCGGTGCGCGAGCACGACGAGCAGCTCGGCGCGTACATGCTCGATCGCCTGCGCAAGGTGTCAGGTGTACGCGTGCTCGCCGACGGACTGCCGATGACCGAGCGAATCGCGCTCGCGACGATCGTCGTCGACGCGCCAGGCATGACCCAAGAGAACATCGCACGCGCTCTCTCCGACACGTTTGGCGTCTGCGTCTCCGGAGGCTTTCATTGCGCCCATGTGCTGCACGCGCGCGCCAAGCTCGACGGGACCGTGCGCGCGAGCCCGCACGTCTTCAACGGCGAGCAAGACGTCGACCGACTCGTCGACGGCCTCACCCAGATCGTCGGTTAGGCTCTCGCGCGAACGCGCTTGGCGCGCAGAGATACGACGTTCGAGCCGTCGCTCGGATCGCGTGGAGGAAGCGCGATGACGAGCCGCTCCACTGTGGGCAAGTGCTCGCGCAGAGCGCGCTCGGCGCGGAGCTCGTCGATCGCACCGTCGAAGATCACGATGAGCACGTAGATGCTGGCGAAGCTGCGGGCGAGATACCCACCAGAGCGCGCGCGCTCCATGTGAGCGACGTGACCTCCGCGTGAGAGAGTCTGCACGCCCTTGAGCGATCGCACGCGAGCGATCACGCGCTCTGTCTTGCGTTTGGCCGTGGGCGGTTCTGCGGGTTGCGTCGCCACGCGCTTGGGGCGGCCGATGCGCACGACCTCCGCAGTGGCGCCGCCTCCGACGAGACCGCGCGCAGAAGCCCAAATCACCGGGGATTTAGCGTCGATCACGACGGCGTCCACTGCGCCCGCGCGCCCAGCGAGGGCACCGAGCTCCTCCCCGAGCGCACGCTCTGGCTCCTCGGTCGCGCGCGGAGGCTGTGCACCGAAGATCGCGCTCTCGAACGCGCGCGCCAGCAGCGTCAGTCGTCCTTGCGCGCCGCTCTTGTCCTTCAGCCCGTTTGGGAAAGTCGCCTCGACAGCGCGCCCATCGCCCAGCTCGACGCGGACGACGTCGGGGTCGAGGCTCGCCTCGAGTCGGCCCATGCGCACGCCGCTCGCGCCGAGCTCGCGAACGACCAAGTAGACGAAGCGCGCGCGCGCCTCGACGTCTTGATCGCTCATCTC
>JANYHY010000733.1 GCA_025362165.1 Myxococcales bacterium
GCGCAGATCTTCGAGGAGGTTTTTGCCATCTCGCAGACACCCCAGGTGTCCCTCGACAACCAGCTGCGCGAACAATCGGGCGCGACGGATGCGGAAAAAATCTGGGTTGGTCGTGGTGCCGTCGCCGTTGGCGATCGTGTCGTTCGCGCCGACGCCGCCAGGGAGCGCTCCGCTCGCGTTGACGTTGGGCGAGCCTGGCGCGTTGAAGGTCTGCCAGACCAGCTGCGGTTGGATGTAGCCGCCGATCCTGATGTGCTTGGTCCAATCGTCCGGGCTCGGCGTGGCTTGTGCTGCGCGCACCGAGGCGAGATCCTCCTCGAGCTGCTTGACGCGTAGCTCGAGCGTCTCATCACTCACGATGTGCGTTGGAGTCGCTGGCTGCACGTCCACGCCCGAAGTCGACACGTTGGCCGGACCCCGCTGCTTGGTCCACGTGGGCGTAGGCGGCGCCGTGATCTCCGCGGGTGGGTGGGTTGCCTTGTTCCAGGGATCGGGCTTCGGCGTGTCCGGACCGTCCGCGAGCGCTGTCGCCGGCACGAGCGCGATCGCGACCACCATCAAAGAGAGAGACGAACGAGAGCGCATGCGACGACGCACGATAGCGTTCTCGACGCTTTAACCGCTACGCTTTCTGAGATGGCTTCTCGGCCCCGGTATGTTCGCCGCGTGCCGCGCGCACCGAGTGAGATGAAGAAGACAGCGTGGACGCTCGCGCGCGACACGGGCATTCCACCGATTCGCTGCGTGACCCCACAAGAGGCGAATGCGCTCGCGGAGCAAGGCGCGCTGGCGGAGCTCGCGTGGGAGGGTCAGCGCGTGTTGGCGTGTCGATCCGGAGACGACGCGCGGCTCTTCGGCGCGGGCATGCGCGACTGGAGCGAACCATTCCCGTCGCTCTCCGCCGCTCTGAAGCAGCTGGAGGCTGCCGATGTGGTGCTGCTCGCGCACGTGTGTGTGCTGGACGATCAGAGTCGACCATCCTTTCCCATGCTCAAGGATTGGGTCGGAGGAAAGCGCATGGGGAGCCTGATTTTAGCCGTCTCCGACGTCTTGCGCGTGGGCGATGATGATCTCCGCGGGCTGCCGTTGTCCGAGCGCCGCGCTCGCATGACCCTCTTGTTGAAGGGGGCGCCACCCTCTCTCGTGATCTCTCAGCCGCTCGGCGGTTCGCTGTCCGAGCTGCGCGCGTCGCTCGCCAAGCTCGGCGTCCCGGGGCTATGGTTGAGGAGTCAAGCATCCGCCTGGCCGCCCGAAGAAGACGAGTGGTTGGCCGTCTCCTCGACGGACGAGTCCGTCGAAGTACCGGGCGATGGCGAGCGCACGCTGTCGCCGAGCCCGCGCGTCACCAACGCAGAGAAGGTCCTCTACCCGCGCGACGGGTTCACCAAGACGGACATCGTCGCCTACTACACCACGGTCGCGCCGCTCATGCTCCGTCACATGAGAGACAGGCCGATCGTCGCGCAGCGCTGGCCGGATGGCATCGACGATTTCACTTGGTACCAGCACCGCGTGCCGCCGCGCGCGCCGGACTACCTCCAGCCGGTGATGATCGAAGGCAACCGCCGGATCGTCCTGCATAGCCAAGACGCGCTGTTGTGGATGGTCAACCAAGCGGCCCTCACGCTGCACGGATGGAGCACGCGCGTCGGATCGCTCGACGCCCCCGACTGGGTGGTGCTCGATCTCGATCCGGGCGAGCGCACGACGTGGAAGCACGTCATCGAAGTGGCGCTCGCCGTGCGAAGACTCTTGGAGCTCCTCGAGGTGGAGAGCGTCGTCAAGACGAGCGGCAAGAAGGGCTTGCACATCCTCGTGCCCCTCGCGCCCAACCAGACCATGGCGCTCGCGCAGACGTTCGCGACCAATGTCGCGCTCCTCGTCACGCGCCTGATGCCCGAGGTCGTCACCATGGTGAACGAGATCGGCAAGCGCGGCGGACGCCTCTTCTTCGATCACCTCAATTTCAAGGGCAAGACCCTCGTGCTCCCCTACTCGCTGCGCGACGCGGACAGAGCGCCCGTGAGCGCGCCCATCGCGTGGAGCGAAGTGAACGAGCGCTTGGATCCGCGCGCGTTCAACCTCGAGACCATGCGCGCTCGAGTAGACAGCAAAGGCGATCTGTTCGCCTCGGCGTTGAGCGGCAGCACAGACTTGAAGACGGTCTTGGCGAAGATGGTGTGAAAGTCACACTCTCAACGCGTGGAGATCGCGTTGTCCGGTTTCGCCGAAGGGTCCGGCGTGATCACAGGCGTGATCGCGGAGCTCGCCTTCGCGACGAAGTGGGCGGCCCACACGGCTGCGGCCCAGTCGCGGCCTCCCTCGTAGTTGGGGTGAATGCCGTCGGGTTGTCGCGCGAGCTTCACGCCCTGCGAGTCGAAGTATTGGCACGGACCGCTGTTGTCGCGTTGAACCTCCACGACCCCCGTTTGGTTCTTCCACACCGGCGGCCCAACCCAGACGCACTGCCGATCGCCGAGCCTTTCGACGATCGACTTGATGTGGTTCGCGGTGGCTCGAGGAAACGGGAGATACACCTCGTTCGCGCCGAGGACGACGACGACGACCGTGGGGTTGGTCTTCTCGATGAGCCACTCGATGCGTTTGTTCTTGTCCCAAGTGGGCGCCGTCGAGCTCGCGATCGAGTCGGTCTCGCCGTATCCGCCAACCTTCTCGACGCGCTTCTTCAAGAAGTAACCGATGCCAGCGTTGACCATCGAGTCGCCAAACACGAGCAGCCGAGTGTCCTTGTCGATCGAGATCCGCGGATCCGGCGGGGGGAGCTCGACGGGAGCCGTGACGTCCTCTGCGATCGCGACCGGGAGCTCTTCGACGATCGGCTTGGACGCAGGCGCTCGCGCGACCGGAGCAGGCACTGACGCGCACGCCGCTGATGAAAGCGCAAACAAGGCAAGAATAAGGGCGCGCACGGCGATCGAGAGCGTACCCAACCCACGCTCACCCGACCAACTTTTTGGACAGTGCTCGCTATTGCTTCTTCACGCTCTCGGCGCGTTCCCAGATTCGCGCCTCGCGGAAGATGCGCACGAGCTCGCCGTCGAGGTGCTGATCCTTGACGCCGTACTCGAGGATGTCGATCGCGCGCTCGAGCGGCACGGCCTTCTTGTAGGGGCGATCGGACGCGGTGAGCGCGTCGTACACGTCGGAGATGCTCATCATCTTGGACTGCATGGGGATCTCTTCGGCGCGCAATCGATTGGGGTATCCGGTGCCGTTGAGGCGCTCGTGGTGCGCGCCTGCGATGATGGGGACTCTGCGTAACGCCTTGCCCCAGGGGATCTGCGAGAGGAAGCGGAACGTGTGCGAGACGTGACTGCGGATCTCGTCGAACTCTTGCGCCGTCAACGATCCGCGCTTCACGCTGAGCGCCGTGACCTCCTCGTCCGTGATCAGCCGGCGCACCTCTCCGCGGAGATCGACGTAGGTCTCCTTGGCGAGCACTTCGATCTTGGCGAAGTCTCCGGCGGCGAGCACTGTCGGCTCGTTCGCGCCCATGATCGCCTCCCATGCGACGTCTAGCTCTGCGCGCCTCGCGACGAGCTCCTGGTCCAGGGCGAGGAGCTCGGACTTGGGTGCGCCGGACTCGAGCGCGCGCACCTTTCGCATCAGGACATCGCTCTCGATCGTTCGCGAAACGAAATCGAAGCGGGCGCGGATGGCGTCGAGAGACTCGTCATAGAGCTTCTTCGCTTTGACGAGCACCTTCTCGCGCACGCCGATCTTGCCGAAATCGTGCAGCAGGCTCGCGTACTCGAGCTCGCGCAGATCCTCGCGAGAGAACGACGCGTCCTTGTAGGCGCCCTCGGTGTATCCGTCGATCACCTTGGCGAGCTCGACGGTGAGATCTGCGACGCGTCGCGAATGACCGCTCGTCGTTGGGTCTCGTGACTCGATCGCCTCTACGCTCGCCTTCACGAAGCCCTCGAACAATTTTCGGATCTCGTCGTAGAGCATCACGTTCTCGAGCGAGACGCCTGCTTGCGCGGCGACCATCCCGAGCAGCTCGTCCGAGCGCTCGTCGAACTCGATGACCTGCTCGTCCACGTCTGCCTGCGTCAGCAGCTTCTTCTCGGGATCCTTCTTCTTGTTGATCAGCTGGATGACGCCGATCACCTCGTCGCGCTGCGAGATCAACGGCGCTACGAGCATGCTCTTGGTGCGGTAGCCGATGCGCGCGTCGAAGCTCCTGTCGAAGCCGAACGAGCTGCCGGCGGGCAGGTGATAGACGTCCGCTATCGAGATCGTCTTCTTCGATAGCGCCACCGTCCCCGCGATCGAGCGGTTGGAGATGGGCATCGTGAACTCTCGAGAGTCGAAGCTGATCGAGTCGTTCTGCGTGAGCTTGAAGCGGAGCTGCGGGCTGGATTCGTCGCCCTCTACGACGTAGATGCTGCCCGCGTCAGCGCCCGTCACGTAGCGACTCTTCTCCAAGATGACGCTGAAGAGCTTGTCGACGACGCGCTCGGTCGTCATGGCGCGCGCGATGTTGATGAGCTCGCCGAGCTCGTAGCGGTATCGCTTCAGCCATTTACCGCGGCGCTCTGCCCGCGACTTGCTCTCGAGCATCTCGAGCGCGCGCTGCACTGCGATCATGAGCTCGTCCGGCTCTGGCTCTCGCGGCAAGAGGCTCGCGAGGCCTAGATTCATTGCGTGCGCGAGATCCTTCTCCTCCGGGCGCCCGAGCAGCACCAGGTTCGCCAGGCCCTCGGCAAAGCGCTCGGCGAACGGCTTGAGCAAGTCGCGTCCGCGATCCCAAACGGGCCCGGGCGCGAGTACGACGACGATGTCTCCACGCGTGACCGTCAAGAGCAGCGGGAATGGTCGCGTCACGACGTCTGCGAAGAACCTCCCGTCCGCGAGCAACAGCGCAGCTGCACGATCGATCGTGTCGAGAGGTGTTGATTGACTCGTCATCTAAGGCGCTCGACCGAAGAGCGACGGTATCACGGCAAGATCCCGCGGGCCTTGGCGATCGCGGCGAGGTTGGGCTTGCGACGCTCCAGCTCGTCGTTGTCTTTGATCGGCTCGAAGCGCGAGGCCGTCTCTTCGCGCGGGATGCTCATGTAAGCGGCAGGCAGGTTCGCGGTGAGCTCTTGGAGCAGGCGCTCGAACTGGATCGCAGGCGCGCCGTCGACGGTCTTCTCGACCTCGAAGTAGCGCGACGCGTAGCGCGCCTCGAGCAGAGCGCTCGCCCTCACCAAGAACGTGTTGGTGTTGAACACACGCACGCGCGTCGCGTCGAAGCCTTCTGGCAAGCGGAACTCTTCGAGCACTTGCAGCTTGCCCTCTGCCCACGCTGGGATGCCCCCCTTGTCGCCGGCGACCTTCGGGCACACCTCCACCATCACGTCCTTTTTGCTCTCCAAGAACGCGCCGAGGATGGAGAGGTCGATCGTCGCCCCGAGGTTGTCGACGTTGGTGATCCACACGACCTCGCCGCCGCTCTTGACGAACGTGTCGAGCAAGCCAGAGCGGCGCAACGAGTCTGGCAAGTCTCCGTGTCCGGTCGCGTACGTGCTCGGGTGTCCGGCCGCGTCTTTGAAGAGAGAGCCGTCGAGGTTCAGGCGCACGCTCACGTTCTGCATGAACGTCTTGACGCGTGCTGGCGCGTTCGCGTGCGTAAGGGCAGTCCCGAGCTTGTGATCGGTCGCCTCGCTCGTCATCAGCCAGAGCGGGATGGGTCGCCCAGCGATCTCTGAGAACCTGCGATTCTCGGCTAAACGCACGTCGAGGAACGACGCTTGACCTATCACCGGTACGAGCGCCTTGACCACACCACCCATCCGCGTCGCCATTCCGCCAGCCATCACGCAGAATGCGAGCGCGCCGCGCTTCAACGCGGACAGTCCGATCGCAGCCAAGCGATCCGCCTCCGTCCCAATCGGCGCAGCCGGCAGATCGGTCTCTGCGGGGACGCGAACCTCGCCGTTCACGCGGTTGCGCAGCGTGCGACGCGTCTTCTGGTCCCCCATCGTCAGCGACCGCGCCTGCTCGATGAAGTCCGCGCGCACGAAGCCTAGCGCGCTCATCCGAGCCTTGAGATCTGCGGGAAGCGCGTCGAGCTCCGCGGCGAGCTTGGATTCGTCGAATGCCATGCGCGAGATGCTACGGTATTTTTTTGGCGAAGGTTCGATGCGCGGCATGAAGGTGATCATCCTGTTGTTCGTGATGGCTTGCACGGCGACCGTGACGAGCCCGCCGCCGCGCGCTGTCTTGATGACCGGACCACCGCCGCCGCGCACGGTCGACGAGGTGCAGCCGCCGCCGCCGTCTCCCCAATCTGCGTGGGTGGTCGGCTATTGGATGTGGACCGGCGTCTCCTACGCTTGGATCCCCGGTCACTGGGAGACTCCGCCGCCAAACGCCCGATGGATGGAGTCGGCGAAGGCGCTGCATTGAGCTACCTTTGATCGGTATGCGTCTCCGTCACGCGCTGCTCCTGCCGATCCTCGTCGTCATGGCGACGGCGCGCCTCGCGGACGGATCAGTCGACGCGATCTTGCACGAGCGCATCGACAACGATCCACACGACGACATCGCGATGGGCGTCGTCGTCGAGGGCAACATCCCCGCGGCGCTGGAGACGCGCAGCGGCACGTTCTCAGCGCCTGATCCGTCACGACCTCCGAGTGATCGCGAGGCGGCAGCGACGCGCACGAGCGACTCGTCCGTTGGCGGCATGTTCACGCCGGATCGCAACACGCAACGCCCTGATGTCCTCCCGTACGACGATCCGTTCAGCCCGTCGATGACTCCGTTCAAGCGGCTCGTCGCCTACGACGCGGTCTCTGCCGACTTCTCCCTGTACGTCTCGAACTCGAGCCTCTCGCCGGTGGCGCTCGATTCGAAGGTGGGCGCCCAGGACGAGCGCTTCTACGGCGACATCGTCGTTGATGCGTCAACCACCTCGCACGTGCGCATCCCCACAGTGGGACCGGGCACGCGCCTGGTGCATGCGCGCTTCGGCGTCGGCTCGCGTGACGTGCCCTTTCGCATCGTGCATGACGGCGCGGACAACTGGTTTTTGGACGCGAGCGAGACGGTGCGCGGCAGGCTCGTGGTCGATCTCGCGATCCCGCGCACCGCATACGGGGGCGACTTCGCCGACGCGAACTGGACGGATTTGCCGAGCGCGCCTGCCGTGCCGCCGAACGTGTTCAATGCGGTCGGCGACGTCACAAGGCACATCGGCCTCACGCGCTACGATCGACCGCGTGAGGTCGTGAACAAACTCGTCGCGTATTTCCGATCGTTTCAAGACTCGGAGGAGCCACCGAAGCCCGAGCACGACATCTACACGGATCTCGCGCTCTCCAAGAAAGGCGTCTGCAGGCACCGCGCGTTCGCGTTCATGATCACCGCGCTCGGCGTGGGGATCCCCACGCGCATGGTGACGAACGAGGCGCACGCGTGGGTGGAGGTCCACGACGGTACGCTGTGGAAGCGAATCGATCTCGGCGGCGCGGGACGCTTTCTGAACACTGACCTCTCGCGCAACGCGGATCCGTACGTGCCGCCCGCGGACCCGTTCTCGTGGCCTCCGAACTCGACGAGCGGTGAGGACATGACCAACGCGTCGCGCGCCAGCGACCGCCCCAAGCCCTCCGCGTCGGGCACAGGCTCGAACTCGAGCAAGCCGCCTCCATCACCGTCGAACAGCTCGTCGTCCTCGAGCTCGAACACGCCACACCCAGACTCCGAAGACAATCGCCCGACGACGACGCTGGTCATCGAAGTGACCGAACCGAACGCGCTTCGCGGCGCGGCGATCCACGTGAAGGGCAGCGCGAAAGCGGACGGGGACGCGTGCGCTCACTTGTCCGTCGACGTCCTCTTGCAGGACACGCACACCGGTCGCAAGACCCGCGTCGGCGGCCTCGCGACCAACGACAAAGGCGATTTCAACGGCGCGATCGTGCTGCCGCAGTCCGTGTCGCTCGGCGATTACTCCGTCGTCGTCCGCACGCTTGGAGACGCGCGCTGCGGCGAAGGCATCTCCTTCTAACAGCAGTGTTTTGGCTGGATCCGGCTGTGGAATTCTCGGTCGCCGTGAAGCTGCGGCAGTAGTGCTAGTCAGCGGACGTGTTTTCTCATCTTCTTGAGGAACGTCTGAGTGCACAGGCCGTGTGTGGACTCGTGCTCGATGATCTCGCGCGTGAGTTTGGCTTTGACGTCTGCGGTCAGGGTCAAGCTCTCTTTGATCTTCGTCGCGATCTCTGCGCCGGCGGACGTGGACGGCCAGGTCTGCTTTTCGGCGGCCGCGACACGATTGTTGCCCTGGTGATGGGATGGCTTGGTCTTGGTCACGTCGCGGAAGCCCGTGTCCTCCGCGCGCCGTCCGCCGCCGTGGCAACTGGGGCACTTCGTGTGACTCCCGAAGGCATTGGCGATGAGCCCATCACCGCCGCAAGTGCCGCACGAGTCAGTGTGTTCCATGGGCCCGACTGTACGATCAATGGTCCGTGAGCGCCGGGCTCATTTCCAGAGCGATCGACCAAACACAGGCGTCGCGCCGTTCGCCTCTCGACGCTTGAGCTCCCACTTGACGATCATCAAGCTGAAGATCGCGTTGGACGTCGCGAGCGAAAAGCCGGCGATGATGTCGATGAGGTAGTGCCACCTCAAGAACATGGTCGCGATGATGATCTGCGACACGCAAAACGCCAGAGGTGCCCAAGTGTATTTGAACGGCACCTTGTCTCTGTGAATGAACGAGAAGACCGTCAAGAACGTGGGGCCACCCGTGTGCAATGAAGGGAAGATGTCCTTCTGAGCGCCAGCCGAATGCACGCTCGCCATCACCAAATCTCTGAAGGTTCCGCCCTCGAGCTCGTGCATGAACGTGAGCGTCTTATAAGGACCGAACCCCGGCACCAGCATGTAGACCACGTGCGTGACGCTGAATTGCACCAAGATCCCGAGCCCGAAGTGGCGGAACAACAAGTTGTCCCTGCCGAAGATCAAGAACGGGAAGATGTACGAGGCCATGATGAAGAAGTAGCCAAAGTAGAAGAACGCGAACCACTCGGTCGTCGTTGGATTGACGTATTGGTCCCACGCCACTGCGGGCTCCACTCCGAAGACGCGCAGGTCGAAGTGATAGAGCTGCGAGTCCAACGCGTTGGTGGTGACCGTCGGCAGGATCCATCGAAGCTGAAAGTACGAGATGAGGATCGGGATGAAGATGCCGGCGCGGTAGATGGCCGAGCCGAGCCCCTCCTTCACGATCTCACCGCGTATGAGCAGGATGGTGGTGGTGAGGATCGTGATGTCGAACGCGAGCATCTCGAACGACAGCGTCCTGTCGGGCCCTCCGCCCCCTGCCACCGCGCAGAGGAGGATGAGAAAATAGATCGCGAGCAGCCAGTCGTGCGCTGCCATGTTGCGCAAGACACGACTCATCAGCGTGTTGTTGTGCGCTCCATGTTCTGCCGGGGTCGTCGTCACGAGAGCGCTCGTCGGCGAGTAAAGCACGTGTCGCCGAGTTCTTGGCGTGGAAGCGGAGCGCTGCGCACGCTACGATGGATGACGTGAGCGACGCCTTCGTTCCGTTCCTCTACGAGCTGCGCAGGCGCTTGGTGAAGGTCGGCGCGCAAGAGGCGATGAGCCTCGCCCGGGCACTTGCGATGGGTCTCCATGACAGCTCGCTCGATGGCTTCTATCACGTAGCGCGCGCGCTGTGCGTTCACCGAGAGGGCGATCTGGACGCGTTCGATCAGGCATTTTCCAGCCACTTCAGGGGCGTCGCCTCTGCGTCCATCGAAATGCTCGACGCGCTCGAAGAGTGGCTGCGCGATCAGAAGACCAAAGGCGAGCTCACCGCGGAAGAGTTGGCGAACCTCCAGTCGATCGACATGGACGAGCTGCGTCGATTGTTCGAAGAGCGTCTGCGCGAGCAGAAGGGGCGCCACGACGGAGGCAATCGGTGGATCGGCACCGGCGGCACGAGCGCGTTCGGCGCGGGCGGCAAGAACCCGAGCGGCGTGCGCGTGGGGTCGCGCGGTGGCGGTCGCAGCGCGATGGCTGTCGCAGACGCGCGCAGGTACCAGCCCTACCGGAGCGACATCGTCCTCGACGTAAGACAGATCGAGGTGGCGCTCAGGAAGCTCCGCGCGTTCCACCGCGAAGGCGCGCTCGACGAGCTGGACATCGACGCAACGATAGACCAGACCGCGAAGAACGGCGGCGAGCTCGAGATCGTGATGCGTCCGCCGCGCAAGTCGAACGTGCGCGTGATCTTGTTGATGGACGTGGGCGGGTCGATGGACCCATACGCGCACACAGTTTCCCAGCTGTTTTCAGCCGCCAAACGCGCCTCGAACATTCGCGAGCTGAAGACGTACTACTTTCACAACTGCGTCTATGGTCGCATCTACGAGACCGAGCGCTTCACCGAGCCCACAGGCATTCGCGAGCTCATCGCGCAGTGCGGGTCCGAGTACAAGCTCGTCATGGTCGGCGACGCGTCGATGCACCCAGCCGAGCTGCTCGGCGTCGGCGACTGGGAGTACTACTCCACCGGCAAGCAAGGAGAGGCCATGGCGGGCTTGCAGTGGATGGCGCTCCTCGCCGATCACTTCAAGCGCAGCGTGTGGCTCAACCCAGACCCGCCCACGTACTGGCGCGGCGGCACTGCCGAACAACTCAGCAAGGTCTTCTCGATGCATCAGCTGACGCTCGACGGATTGTCCGAGGCGATGCGAGTCTTGTCCAAGGGCGACGTCACGCGCAAGTCATGAGAGCCTATGTTTTAGCCTTGTTCGTGGCT
>JANYHY010000739.1 GCA_025362165.1 Myxococcales bacterium
GAGCATGGCTTCCCGCACCTCGAGCGACAGCCTGGCGCTCGACACGACGACGTCGCCAGGGATCTCGTCCAGCACCGCCAGCACGCGCAGATCCGCCGTGGACAAGAACGCGCCGCGCGTGATGCCGCCCTCTTCGTCCACGCCCGCGTAGGTCGCTCCGAAGTCCACGCGCCCCATCGCGACCGAGCGAATCACCGAGTCGTGAGAGCGGCACATGCGGTGCTCGCTGAACGTGACGCGCGGGTCGAGGCCACGGCGGGCGAGCGCCGCTCGAGGGACCACGAAGCCGCTCGCGCTGAAGCGATCGCCCCAAGCCGCGCGCGCACCGCGAAGATCCTCGATAGTTCGGAAGCGCGAGTCGGCGCGCACGATGATGACCGAGCGATAGCTGGAGCTGCCGCCGCGGCGCAAGTGAACGAGCGGTGCCACCGTGCCTCGTCGTTGCAGCTCCAGGAACGGGAGCGGAGCGAGCCAAGCGACGTCCACGTAGCCAGACGACACCGCCGTCATTAGCTCTTCATACGAGCCCGACTCGAACAGCTCCACGAGGTGCTTGGAGCGCTTGCCGAGCATGTTCGAGAAATGAGTGAACCGCGTTCGAGTTGCGGCCGACGCGTTGTCCGCGGCGTACCCGAACATCACGAGCTGCGGCTGCATCGCGCGAGTGTACCTTAGCGCGAAGAGGCCAGCAGCTTGGCGGCGAGCGCCACGATCTTGGGCTCCTCGGGCTCGCCAGCCATCTATTCGGCCTTCTCCACGAATCTGGATAGACACATACTTCGTTTGGGTCGTTGCGACCGATTGCCAAGTAGAGGAGATCCTTGATGTTGACCACTTGCTTCATCGGAAGGTCCCCCCAGGACCCGCAGGCGCCACGCTCCGGCCTTTGAGGAAGAAGCCTCCTCCTGCGCTGAGAGCGATCATCTTCTCCGCCTTGTCCTCGAGGAATTGATCGATGGTGCGCGTCGCGCCCGGACACGTGGAGAAGCCGTAGTCGTCGCACACGAAGAGCGCGCCTTCGCTCAAGCGCGGATAGAAGAACTCGATCGAGTCTCGCGTGGGCTGCTCGAGATCGACGTCCACGTGCACGAACGAGAACTTCAATGACTCCACATCAGGGAAGCGCTCCGGGATCCAACCGCGATGGTATTTCACCGAGTCGAATTCGGCGAGCGCGCGCATCACGCCGTCGAGCGCCGCAGCCATGTCGCCCTTGGACCAGAAGCTCCCATCATCGGGACCCGGCGTCGAGAGACCCTCGAACGAGTCGAAGGCGTGGTGTGTCTTGTTCGTACCGCGATTGCCTGCGCACATCAGGTAGGAGCCGGCGCCGTGAAATACTCCGCACTCGGCGGTGTCTCCAGGTACGTCACGCGCGAGGCGGCCGAGTTGGTAGACCATCCATCGGCGCTCCATGTTGTGACCCTCGAGCTCGCCGAAGCGCCCCAGGTACGCGTTGAACGCCTCGTCATGCCACCAGTCTTGCTGCGGCCACGGGCTACGAAAGTTCCGGATGACGGCCCGTCCGATCCGATCGATCAGGCGAAGCGCGGCGTCCACGTCGCGACGGACGTATGCCTTGTAGAAGAGTCCAGCGAAGACGCTCGGGTTCATCGAGAATTGAACCGCACTATCACGATAACGCGCGATCGCAGCCTCATTAGGGCTCGTTAGCAGCCGTTCGGCGGAGAGACGCACTTGGTCTGCTTCGTATCGCAGTAGTATCCGCCATAGCAGCCGTTCGCTTGGCAAGTGTTCGTCTTGCAAGCATGACAGGCTGCCTTCGTGCTCGGAGCCGCGAAGTGCTCGGCACTGTCCTGCTCGTGCTCGTCGTGCGATCGATGCGAAACGAGAGACGCGCGAGGCAAGCGTGAACTACGCGCTCCCATTCGCTCCATGCACGCGACGGCGCCCGTGTCGGCGTCGCCGTCGACTTGCTAGCGGAGGAGAAGAGATTCGAACTCCTGGTGGGTTGCCCCACGGCGGTTTTCAAAACCGCTGCCTTAGACCACTCGGCCACTCCTCCAGATTGTCGATATCAAACACGGTTCGTGCTTTCAGTCCACGGTGGTTCGACTTCGCGTGAGCTCGTGTCGCTGGTTCGCTTCGTGTTCGGTAAAGGACGAGTTGAACGGGATGAAGCAGACCTCCGCCTGCCAAAAAAACGGGTATGGCGCTCCGCAAGACGCTGATGGTTTTTCAGCGCACGTAGAGCCAATCCAGCTCGCCCTGGAAGTCGATCTCGCCTTCGCATTGCATTCCGATCTTCTCGGCGACGCGGATCGAGGCGGTGTTGCCCTTGGCGATCTGCGCGATGATGCGTTCGCCTGCGAGCCTGTCCTTGGTGTGTGTGAGCGCGGCGGCGGCGGCCTCTGGTGCGTAGCCGTTGCCCCAATGGGGACGGTAGATGCGCCAACCGATCTCTAGTGTTGGGACCTCACGGCGAAACACGCCGACCCATCCGATCACGACTCCGCTCGAGAGCTCTTCGACGCCCCACCATCCGGCTCCTTGAAGAACCCAGCCTCCCGCTGCGCTGACGAAGCGGCGCCATGCGGTGACTCTGTCGGTGATCGCTCCGCCCACGAATCGCCCCGCGAGCTCGTCCGCGCCGTCCACGGCGAAGGCGTCGAAGTCTGCGACACGAGGCTCGCGCAACAAGAGGCGGCCCGTCTTTAGTCGAGGGATCGGCGAGACGACGAGCTCGGCAGGATGTTGCGGCACCACCATCGTGTGAAGACTACACGAACTCGGAGACCGTCTCCACGCGGACGGGCGCGCGTTCGACTCGCAGCAACGTACCGTCGGCGATCTCGGTCCATGACTCCGAGGTCATGGGTTCGGACGCGAGGAAGACTGCCGCTCCGCGACTCGACGGCGGCTCGGCTCTCGGACCGCGCTCCAAGAGGAACAGCGGGCGTCCAAAGCGATGCACCCAGCAGCGCTCGCCGTCCGACAACAAGAAATTGAGCGAGCCGAAGCGGTCGCGGCGCCTGCACTCGTCCAGCAGCTCCCACAACGCGCGATCGATCGCGCTCGCCTTCGATGCAGCGTGGAGACCGCGCTCGTCGAGACGTGCAAGGACGCACGCGAAGAAAAGCTCGCTGTCAGTGTCGCCAGCGATGTCTGCAGCTCGAACTCTGGATACTCGGCCGCGCACGAACGCGCGATCTTCGATGGTGCCGTTGTGCGCGAACACCCAACGCCCGCTCGTGAACGGGTGCGTGTTCTCCTCGCGCGTCGCCCCGACGGTGCGTTTGCGCACGTGCGAGACGAGGATCTCGCCGCGTAGTGTGGCGGCGCTCGTGTGAAAGGACGCGTCATCGCTCGCGCGTCCTGTGCCTCTGTGGATGCTCCAGCGACCACCGCCGAACGCCGCCATTCCCCATCCGTCGGCGTGCTCTGCCCCAAGTGCAGACAGCGACCGCGCCCGCTCTCTGAGCAGCACACGGAAGTCGACTGGCGCGGACGAAAGGATCCCGAGCAAACGGCACATCTCATCATCGGATAACCGATCGCGCCCGACCCGGCCCAATTGTCGTCTTCGTTTGGCGCAGACCCGCTGTCTCTTGCCGCCCGGCGCCACTCTCTCTAATGACCCGCGAAGATGACTACGAAGGTGGACCAAGATCTCGCCCGCGCCCAGTCGGCGCACGACAACGACCCCGCGCGCGCCGCGATCATCGCGTGCACGAGGCGGTTCAAATCGAGCTGGATCGAGCTCGCGGAGGCGCTGATCGACGTGCGGCGGGAGAACACCTGGAAGGGCTGGGGCTTCACCAGCTTCGATGACTACACGCGCCTCGAGCTTCGTCTCAAGCGCGAGACGGTCGAAAAGCTCATGGGCTCTTATGCCTTCTTGCAACGCCGCGCACCGCGCGTGCTCGAGCGCGACGGGCTGGAGGAGGCGATCCCAAGCTACCAAGCCGTCGACTACCTACGCCGCGCAGAAGCGCAGGACGACGCACCCGAAGAAGCGCTCGAGGGCATTCGCCAGAAGGTGCTCGAAGAGAACGCGCCGCTACCGTCCGTCGCCAAGCAGTTCTCCGCGCAGGTCTTCCCGATCGACGAAGCAGAGAAGAAGCGCCGTGACGCTGCCGCGATCAAGAACGTCGCCAATCGCCTGCGTGAGCTGCTCTCCGAGACACGCGTCGTCACCAAGAAGCTGAGCGGAGAGATCATCCCCTTGCTCGACGAAGTGCTCGAAGCCGTCGCGAAGTCCACGGAGCGCGCCGCCTGATTCATGCCGATCTGGCTCGCGATCGTCCTCGGCGTCGTCGAAGGCCTGACTGAGTATCTGCCGGTCTCGTCGACTGGGCATTTGATCGTCGTGGGGCAAGCGCTCGGGTTGCAGAAGAGCGAAGCGAACGACGCGTTCGAGGTCGTCATCCAGTTCGGCGCGATACTCGCTGTGCTCGTGCACTACCGAGTGATGCTCGCTGGGCACGCGCGCGGTCTGCTCTCCAAGAAGAGAGAGAGCGTCCAACTGTTGACGTCGATCGTCATCGC
>JANYHY010000744.1 GCA_025362165.1 Myxococcales bacterium
GTGTTCTTCGGCCGCCCAGTCATTCTATCCATAGTGGTGTGCGCCATCATCGGCACTGTCGCGGTGGTGAACGACGTCTCGAGCATGTTCATGATCATGCTCGCGGCGATCGTTGCGGTGCTGGGCACCGTGGCATTGGAGCTCACGCGCGACAAGAACTCGCCGAGTTGGCACCGCCTCATCGAAGGGCGCGCGCTGATCTTCACGGTGATGACTGCGCTCGCGGTCCTCGCGGGCGGCATCGCGGAGCTGGTCCCGGCGGTCGTCGTGTCCGCGCCCATTGCCGAAGATGGGCAGCACCCCTACCGCGCGCTCGAGCTCGAAGGACGCGACGTCTACCTTCGCGAGGGCTGCTTCAACTGCCATTCCCAGATGATTCGCCCTTTCACGTTCGAGACCGCGCGCTACGGAGAGGTCTCTTCGCTCGGCGACTCTCAATACGATCACCCCTTCCTGTGGGGAAGCAAAAGAACTGGGCCCGACCTGAGTCGAGAGGGCGGCAGATACCCCAACAGCTGGCACTACAAACACTTCATGAACCCTCGCGACATCAACGCCGCGAGCAACATGCCACCGTACCCACACTTCTCCGAGGGCCGAGTCGATCTCAGTCGCACATCCGACAAGCTCCACGCGATGAAGTCGATCGGCGTGCCCTATACCGACAACGAGATATCTGCAGCCCCGGACGACGCACGCCAGCAAGGCGCAGACATCGCCAGGGACCTCGCGATCGAAGGAATCACAGTCGCAACAGACTCGGACATGGTGGCGCTGATCGCTTATGTCCAATCCATCGGTCGCAAGCCGACACCAGACAAACCAGCTACGCCCGTCGCGGCGGCCCGCTGAAAGGAGAATGCCTCATGTATGGACAACTTTTCGGCAAGCTGTTTGGACACACCGACCCATTGCTGGTGTTCCCAGTCATCTCGCTCGCCATCTTCTTGATCACGTTCACGTCAGTCGTGGCGCGGACGATGCGCAAATCCAAACAAGAGATGGCCGCGATGGCGGAGCTGCCCCTTTGCGAGGAGACGCACCATGAATGACCAAGACCGCAACGATTCCTCGGAATCGGAAGAACAAGACAAGGTCATTCACGAGTACGACGGAATCGAGGAGTACGACAATCGCCTGCCGCGCTGGTGGCTGTTTACGCTCTTTGGCAGTGTCGTGTTCGCTGCAGTGTACTGGAGCGGCTATCACATCTTGAAGTCCGATGAACTACCGCGCGCCGCCTACGAACAGCAGGTCGCCGCAGCGCGCGCGAAGGAGGCCGAGCGCATCAAGGCAGCAGGAACCGTCACTGCCGACGGTCTCGTATTGTTGTCAAAAGA
This sequence comes from Myxococcales bacterium, assembly GCA_025362165.1. Taxonomy (GTDB): domain Bacteria; phylum Myxococcota_A; class Polyangia; order Polyangiales; family Polyangiaceae; genus JANYHY01. The sequence goes on from JANYHY010000744.1 coordinate 1,341, forward strand.
CCTAGGTACCGTAGGTAAAGGCAAAGACATCTTTGCTACCAACTGTGTCGCTTGCCATCGTGCGGACGGAGGCGGCGGGATTGGCCCCAACCTCACCGACGACCACTGGATCCATGGCGGCAAGCCGGATGAGCTCTACAGGACGGTCACCGAAGGTGTACCTGCCAAAGGAATGCTGGCTTGGGGACCCGTGCTTGGCCCCGAGAAAGTGCAGGATGTCGTCGCCTATGTGCTGACGCTCCGCAACGCCAACGTGCAAGGGGGCAAGGCGCCGCAGGGCGACATCGTGGTGCCTTGAGCAAGCGTAGCCTCCCGCTCCTGCCGGATGAGCCCGACAACCTATTGCCGCCCACGGTGGTCAAAGGTTCGTTGCGCGCAGACGGGACGCGCGAGAACGTCATCCCCGCTGACGTGCGTGGGCGCTTCACACGGGCGCGCACCCTGGCATTCGTGTTCCTCATCGGATTGTGGGCCGCGTTGCCCTGGATGAAGATCGGCGGAAATCCAGCGCTATTCTTGGATTTTGATCAGCGCCGCTTCTTCTTGTTCGGCGCCACGTTCAACGCACAAGATACTTGGCTTGTGTTTTTTTTGCTCACAGGCGTGGGCTTTGGACTCATCTACCTGACAGCCCTCTTCGGGCGTGTGTGGTGTGGTTGGGCATGCCCTCAGACCGTGTTCCTCGACGTCTACCGACGCGTGGAGCGACTGTTTCAAGGGTCGCGCGAGGTGCGCATGCGCCGCGAAGCTCGGGAGCTCGACCTCGATCGTGCGTGGCGCAAAGTCGCGACGCACGCGACCTTCGTGCTGCTGTCGATAGGGATCGCGCACGTCATCCTCTCGTACTTTGTCTCCATGCCTGGCCTGTTGAAGATGGTCAATCACGCACCCTCAGAGCACCCCGAGGCGTTCGCATGGGCGGCTAGCGTGAGCGCAATGTTGTATTTCAACTTCGCGTTCTTCCGTGAGCAGCTTTGCTTGGCGATATGCCCTTATGGTCGCCTGCAGTCTGCGCTCATCGACCAGGACTCGATCGTCATCGGCTACGATCCGAAGCGTGGGGAGCCGCGCGGGAAAGCCAAGGACGCGGGCGCGGGTGCGTGCGTCGACTGCAACCGGTGCGTCGTAGTGTGCCCCACTGGGATCGACATCCGCAACGGCCTGCAAATCGACTGTGTGTCGTGCACCGCCTGCATCGACGCGTGCGACGACATCATGGACAAGCTGCATCGCCCGCGCGGACTGATCCGATATTCGTCGACGCGCGCGCTCGGCGGCGATGAGACGCGTTGGTTGCGACCGCGTGTCGGGATCTACAGCGTTTTGCTCGTCGCGGGAGTGATCGCTGCCACCCTGGCCGCTCGCAAGCACGTCGACTTCGAGGCCAACCTGCTGCGCTTGCCAGGCCCTCCCTACGTCTTCGACGGAGACACCATCCGCGACAGCTTCGAGGTCCACATCGTCAACAAGGCCTCCGCGACGCGTACCTATGACGTCACCGCCGAGTCCGACTCGCCCGCGGCTGTGTTCGTGATCCCCGCGCGAACAGTAGACCTGGGAGAGCTGGAGGGTAAGCGTATACCTATCTTCGTGAGCGTCCCGAGGAGCGCTTATGTTGGTGACTTCCACGTGCGCGTGCACGTCGCCCCGCGCGACGGTAAGGACCCCGAGCAAGTCACTCAGAGCCAGTTCCTCGGCGCGCGAGGCCCATAGAATGGAACTGGTACTGCTTGCCGCATTTGTCACTGGGCTCCTCGGGAGCGCGCATTGCCTGGCCATGTGCGGCGGAATCGTCGGGGTACTCTCCGGTGGAGTCGCTCCCGATTTGCGCAAGCGACCTTCAACTCAGGTTGGCTATGTGCTCGCGTACAACATCGGCCGACTCCTCTCTTATGCCGCCTTCGGTGCCGTGTTTGGCGCGCTTGCGCTCGGCCTCACGCACGCAGTCTTTCAGGTGCAGCTCGTGTTGCGCGGGTTGGCGGGTCTGTTGATGCTGGGGCTCGGTCTTCACTTGCTCGGACTGTTCCCACGCTTCACGATCCTCGAGCGACTGGGAACGCCCGCGTTCGCGTTGATCGCGCCGCTCGCAAAGAAGCTGCTGCCTGTTCGCAGCCACGCGCATGCGGTGTTGCTCGGCGCGCTGTGGGGCTGGGTTCCTTGCGGAATGGTGTACACCGCGCTCGCGCTCGCGACTGCATCGGGGGACCCGTTTCAAGGAGGACTGGCGATGCTCGTGTTTGGACTTGGAACTTTGCCCGCGATGATGATGAGCGGCGTGGTTTCGAGCCATGTACTCGCTCGTTTCGGCTCACGCGGAGTGCGACGCAGCGCAGGCATGGTGATCGCGGCGCTCGGCGTGATGAGCATGATCTTCGTGACGCTCTCGCTTACCAGCTCCA
>JANYHY010000775.1 GCA_025362165.1 Myxococcales bacterium
GTTCGTGGTGGAGGAGCCTGGTGACTGGGCGATGCATTGCCACATGACCCATCACGTGATGACGCAGATGGGCCACGGCCTGCCGTCCATGATCGGAGTCGACACGACCAAGCTGGATCAGCGCCTGGGGCGCGTGTCGCCCGAGACCATGACGATGGGTCAGAAGGGAATGGGATCCATGGGTGACATGGGCATGCCCGTTCCACCCAACAGCCTGCCGATGCGCGGGGGCCCAGGTCCCTTCGGTACGATCGACATGGGCGGTATGTTCACGATCCTCAAAGTGCGAGACAGCGTCGTAGGAGCAGACCCCAAGGGTTGGTATACCCATCCGGCAGGGAAGGTCGCTGACAAGGCAACCGAGGTGCAGCTCTCACGCGACGGCATCGATCCGAAGCGAGCGGCGAAGGGTTAGCTGTAACCGCTCGTTTCTGCGGTCCTCCCGCGATTGTGCGTTCGCAGCACCGCGTGCTAACTTGCATCTTCATGAAGCACCTATGCATGGTGGGCTCTGCAGTCTTGGCTCTTGCTGGGGTCGGAGGGTGCGGGTCGAACACGAGCGCTCCTCACGACGCGGGTGGCGCCGACGCCGCTGACGCCGCCCCACCGCTGGCACCCGAGCTCGGGACCGGTGACCATTCGCCGACCTCGGTCACATTCACGGTGATCGCGAACGCAAGCAACAAGCTCGCACGGCCACGCGACCTGGCATTCAACCCGCGCCGACCCGACGAAGCGTGGGTGGTCAATCACGATACCGAGAGCGTGACGATCATCCACGACGCGAGCGCCGCGAACGTCACGATAGAGTGGCGGAAGGACGTTGCCGCGAATGCTCCGGGTCACTTCATGGCATACCCATCCGCGATTACCTTCGGCGGCGACGTGACCTCGAGCGCGCCAATGCCTGTCGGCGTGGGTGGGAAGCCAGGAACGTTTGCGACTGTGGGCGAATCGCGCAACACCTATGACAACACCAAAGCCGCCAACGACTTCATGGGCCCGGCACTCTGGTCGTCGGATCTAACCATCTTCGCCAAGTACGATCCCAATGGACTTGGGTCGCACCTCGAGATGTCGCACTGCAGCCCGCTTGGTATGGGCATCGCGCATGACCCGGCGGTGGACTCGACAGGCCGCGCGAATACGTTCTGGGTGTTTTCTGGCATGGCGCGCCAGTGTGGTCCGACGTGCGGCAAGTTGCCGGTCATGGGCGTCGCCTCCATCGAGAAGTACAATTTCAACGGAGACAATGGCGTCGGCAACGATGACCATTCCGCTGCGCAGGCATGGCAATACACGGCCGGCACCGTGTCCTACGTCCCCAACGTGCCAAGCCACATGGTCTACAACCCCGACGACGCGATGCTCTACATCGCTGACACCGGAAATCAGCGCATCGCCAAGCTGGACACCAAGAGCGGGACTCCTGCGCAGAGCCTCCAGCCGCCGGAGCCGATGACGACCTACAAGATGATGAGCGGCGTCGTGGTCAGCGACGTCGTTGCCGCGTCGACGGGTCAGCTTCAAGCGCCCTCCGGCCTCAAGTTGCGCAACGGGTTCTTGTACGTGACGGACAACGCGACGAGCCGCATCTCTGCGTTCACCCTCGACGGCACGACGCTCGTCAACTACGTCGACACTGGCCTGCCACCTGGATCGCTTGCCGGTCTCGACTTCGGCGGAGTGGACGGCAAGATCTACTTCGTGGACATGATCGGCAATCAAGTACTTCGAATTGATCCGCCCTGAGCGCGAATGCTTGACCTTGTTGTCCTGTACGAACATCCGCAGTGGCAGGCACCTCTCTTTGCCGCACTCGAGCGCCGCGGCGTTCGGTTTGCTCCGTTCGATCTGAAACGTAACGCGTTCGACGTAGACCTCGTGCCCGAGGCGCGCCTGTACTTCAACCAGGCAAGCCCGAGCGCTTACGTGCGCGGCAACGACCGCGCGGTGCCGTTGGCGCTGGCATTCATGCGCTGCCTGGAGATGGCGGGCGCGGCTGTTCTCAATGGGTCACGGGCGTTCTCACTCGAGCTGTCCAAGAGCGCACAGGGCGGTCTCCTTCGCAGCCTCCAGGTCGACCATCCGGCCTCAATGGCATTCAATGACCCCGACGCTGTGAAAGATCGGTGGACACGTTGGCCAGCCCTTCTCAAGCCCGAGCAGGGCGGGAGCGGTGCCAGGATGTTCCTCCTTCAGTCCTTCGAGGAGCTCCAGCGGACCCTAGAGCTCACGCCTGATCTCTGGTCCCCCGACAACCTTCTACTTGTCCAGGAATATCTTCCCGCGCCGGATGGCATCGTCCGCATGGAGTTCGTTGGTGGAGAGCTGCTCTATGCGATGCGTGTGGTTTCGCATGGCTCATTCAATCTGTGTCCGTCGGAAGCTTGTCACCCGACTGATGGAGCAGGCACGTGTGATGTCGCAGGGCAGCCTTCGGTAAACGTCGAGTTTCACCCTTTCCTCGACGTGCCGCGCGATGCAGTCGAGGCTGGCAGGCGGATCGTGCGTGCAGGTGGACTTGACGTCGCAGGTATCGAGTACATCGAGCATGGTAGACGCCGTGCCTTCTTCGACATCAATGCCAACTCAAACCTTCGGCCGTCCGTCGCGGAAGCGTTTGGGTTCGATCCCTTCGAGCGCGTCGTCGATTTCCTAGTGAATGTCTTGAGCACCCCGAAATCAAGCGCTCGCGAGTACCTTAGTTGACGCTAGATGCGAAAGCCGCTCGCCATTCCCAAGATGTTTCTCGACATGGCGTTGGATGCGTTGCCCGAGCGGATCGCGATGCTCCAGAGCTGCAACGCATCGACGGCGGACTATGTTTGGATCTTCTTGGACGGGCGAGTCCTACCTGGCCGAAGGCTTGCCACCCTCCAGCTTTGTGAGAGCGGGTTGACACTTGAGAGCGCAACCAAAAAAGTCGACCGCGCGATCAAGGACGGGCGGTTGCAGGGCAAGCCATTCGCGTTTGGGGCCATCGTCACAACAGACGAGCTCCCTGCGCTACTTCGTCGCTGCGGAGGGGACGAGCTCGCCGTTGCTACCGTCAGCGAGTGGCTGACGACGCCCGTTGCCCCAGGTTGGTTTCGCGTCGCGCTCGTGGCCGGCTCGCAGATCCAGCTCCAGCTCGTGTCAATCGAAGCGCTTCGCCAACGCGGGTAAACCTCAACGTCGCCCACCAAGGTAGGGCTTCAGCTGAAAGTCGAGCCACTGCTTGATGGCTTGCTCGGCGCCCTCCGCCTTGCGCTCGAAATAATAGGCCAGCAAATCTCGTGGGTCGCGAGGCGTGAGGGTCGCGAGTCCGTCCTTCTCGGCAAGCTCGTAGAGGGCGCTCCACTTGCGCGAGAAGGCCCTCAAGTAGAAATAGCTCTTCTCGCGAGCGCTCCACGCGGTGATCGCCGAAGCAACGATCCGGTGGCCTGCATCCGCCGGCTCGACTATGTCGCCTCGCACCAACTGCGGCTCGCCCTGGTGTAAAGCGATGCGCAACCAGCGTTCATGCCCATCGGGGAAGACGACGCCAATAGCGTATGTCGCCAGGCAACGGCGATACTCTTCCACCAGCGCGTCGGAGCTAGACGCGCATGCATCGCGTACGAAGCGCACAAACCCTTCGAGGACCTTTTCGGTCCCCTCGGCGAGCCGTTCGCTCGAGAAGCCTTGGGGGTTGGGATCTTGAAGTGGCGGGATGGTTGCGGTCGGATCGAATCGGAGCTTCGCGGTGTCGTCCTCCAGCATCTTGGCGAACTTCGACTCAGCAGCTCGATGCTCAACAACACCCCCTTCAATATGAAAGACGTCGCCGGGGTTTGCGATGCAGGTAGGAATGTGCGGTGCGACGCGCGCTAGGTCGGCGACGAAACGCTCCCGCGACATGGGAAAGAGGAAGGCGTTGCACCAGTCCATACCTTGTCCAGCGAAGCGGAAGCCCGCCGAACCCGGGGCGGCCATACGCGGCGCGATGGCCATCACAGTACTGAGATTCATCTCGTGCAATGCGTGTGGGAAACCGCTGCCCCTACTCTCGAAGAACTTGAAGTTCTGACTCGCATACATCGCGAAGAGAAGATCGATCGTGCCGGCCTGCGCGACCGTTTGTGGGGCCGCAGCGGGCGTGATCATCGAGTCCACCTGGTTCCAGAAAGTCCCCGTCTTGTCCTTGAAGACGACCCCGAACTCGACCACGTTGCTGACGAAGGAGTGTGTGGTCAGAAGCTCGTACTTGCCGAAGGCAAAGTGCTTCATCGAGGTTTCCGGGTGGATGTTTTTGAAGCCGAGGGCCTCGAGCGCGTACACGATCGCGTTGTCCTGGGGACAAAGCACTTCGCACCTTCGTGAGGTTCGCGCGATGTGGGCGAGCGATGGTATGTCGAAATGATCGAGATGCGAGTGTGAGATCACGAGCAACTCGATGGGCGGGATCTCGTCGAGCGCGATCGATCGCCGGGGGCAAGAGACGACAGCCGTATCCTCGAACGGATCCTGGAACACGGGGTCCATCAGGCAACGCGCTCCAGTCATCTCGATGTAGACGGACGCGTGGCCGAGTAGCGTGACTTTCATCGTCGAGCCCAGCGCATCGTAAGGTGCGTCACACGGTGGAGAGAAGAGACAATCACCTCAACCTCGTGAGAACGAGAGCGCTTGACGCAAGCGCTGCGACATAAGCGACGATGGTCGCGGCGATCACGCCACGGAAGCCGCCTGCGTCGAGAGAAAATAGGGTCGCTGCGATGAAGTTCGCTCCTGCCCAGACGACGGACTGGACGATCATACGATAAGAGGCGACGGGGCCGGAGTCTGCGTCGGCGACCCTCGAGTGCAGGACGCTCGTGTAGAGAGGCGCGATGACCATCGCGAGCGCTTGTCGCACGATGAAAGCGGCGGCGGCAAAAATCACGGCGCGCGCGAAGAGCAGCTCGGCGAAGAGCGGAAGCATGAGAGCTTGAGCGCCGAGCAGCACGCGTGTTGGACTCGACCACTTGGCGAGCGCAGGAGCCGCGAACAGCCCAACGGTGCCGACCAGCATCATTGCGCCATACAGCCAGCCAATCTCGTCGGACGCGAGACCGAAGCGCTGCTTGAAGTAGAGTTGAAGGAACGGCACCGTGAGACCATTGCCGAACACGAACAACGCGTCGGGCACCAAGAGCGCCGCAGCCCAGCGCGGCTCGCGCAGGCGAAGGAGGCCGGTCGTGGCAGACGGTGCGACGTCGCGAAGCAAAGCGAGCGGCGCGAGGCCGACGATCACGGCCGCCGCAGCGCCGCCGAGCGCGAAGCGATAACCGATGATCGCGGAGCCGAACGCCGAGCCGCACGCGCGTTGAGCCATACCCGCGGCAATCGCGCCCACAACGCCAGGCAGCGTCTGCACGGCGACCGCGTTCGAGAGGAAGAGCCGTGCGCGCTCGTCCGGAGCGGAGTGGCGCGCGAGCAGCGGCGCTGCCCCCATCGTGATGGCCTGGATCCCGAGCCCAGCAAGCGCTGCGCCGAGGACGAACACCAAGAGCGAGTGTGCCCTTACTTGCAGGATGAAGCCCGCCGCGTTCGCCATCACGGCGACCAGCAGCGTCGTGCGGGCCGCGAACCGACGAAGGGACCACAGACCGACCACCCCAGCGACGACGCCCGCTGCGCCGCCAGCTCCCTGCACCGCGGCGATCGATTCGGGCGTAAACCCTAGCTCGGCGAGCAGCGGATTTCGCAGCACGACGAAGGCTTGTTGCCCCAGCCCGACCAGCGCCGCCGTTAGGAGCCAGAGGCGTGCACTGCGTCGAAACGTCGGAGCCACAGATTCAGTTGCACCCCAATCGTTAGGGAGTAAAGTCTCTTGGATGAGCACCGCGAATCTGTTCCCCAAGCCGCGTATCCAAGTCGTCTCTCTCAAGCCCGAGCTAGCACGCACTTCATCGCGTCTCCCATGCTGCGGACAGCTGAAGCACTGCGGTCACCTCCAACACTGTGGTCACCTCCGCAACCGCGCGCGCTGATCCACCGCGATCTCGATGCTCGACGTTGTCGTGGTCGGTGGCGGCCCGACTGGCGCTCTCGTCGCGCGCATCCTTCATGACCGAGGACTGAACGTCCTCGTTCTAGAGGCCGGAGCGGCGCCGAAGGTTGGCCCTCGCACGGGCGTACGCCGATACGAAGTGGAGATCGCCAAACATGGACACGTAGATGGGTCCACGTGGGCGTATCGCGGCGTCGATGATTGGCTGCGCGTGCGCGCGCTCGGTGGGCGAACGTTGCTCTGGGGTGGATGGGCGATCCGCGCGTGCGAACAGAACTGGCGCGACGCACACGATGCCGGCGTGCCGTGGCCGTTCCCACTCTCGGAGCTCACGCCATTCTATGAAGCAGTGGAGCGATACTTTCGCGTTTGGGGTGCGTACGATCGGCTCGCCGTCGTGCCAGACGGAAAATACGTCGGCACCACACGCCTACACTCCCGGTTTGGCGCGATCGAGAAGAAGCTCGGTTTGCCTGTCGTCGCCAAGCGCGTGGCATGGACGCGCGGGCGACCCACGACGGCGCTCGATGTTCTAGCGGGAGTCCCGGTTCGCACGGGCCAGATTGCGTTGCGTGTCGAGGCGGATCGCGACGGCCGCGCGCGAGGCGTGATCGTTCGCACCGCTCGCGGTGAGAAGTTCGTGCGCGCGCGCAACGTGGTGCTCGCTTCATCGCCCTTCGAGACCGCGCGGCTGCTGCTGGAGAGTCGAGACTCCGGAGTGCCGGACGAGACGGGCAACGTCGGGCTCTGGACCGATCACATGGTCGCGAGCAACCTGGTGCTCATGCCTCGCCGCACGGCACCCGGCGGCGACGACTTCGCTCGTCACGCGCTGGTGCCTCGCTTCGTCAACGTGGAAGGCGGTCGCATGCGAAGTTACCTCGGCGGGTTCAGCGTCGAGATTGGCGGCCCTGTCTCCGCCCACACGCTAGGTAAAGAGCGCCTCGCCGCGCTGGGCCTCGACACCGACGAAGCGGCCTCGTGCTCCGCGTTCGTCGTGCACGCGCTCGGCGAGATGCTGCCACACCGAGAGCGCCGCGTCGCACTAGCCGTGGAACGCGACGACCTCCGCCGGCCCATCATCAACGTGACTCCCAGGTATGGCACGAACGAGCGCCGCATGGGCAAGGACATGCAGGAGGCTTCTGTCGCGATCGCCGAAGCCTTGGCCGGCCCGCGCGCGACTGTGTTTCCCTTTGTATCGCCACTGAAGTCGCCGGTGTCCCACGAAGCCGGGACGTGCCGAATGGGCGCCGCCGCCGACGCCCCCGTTGACGGCTCGGGGCGTGTGCGTGGAACGCGCAACCTCTACGTGGTCGATGCGTCGGTGATGCCTCTTACGACCGATCGCCACCCAACGTTGACGCTGCTCGCGGTCGCGGCACGCACGGCGAGCTTCATCGGCTGAACTGCAGCACGCTGATTGGTGTGAAGCGGCTGCATAGATACCAAAATGGTGCCGTCTATCTCGATAAGGATACCGCGGTGCTACTGTCACGCAATGCGTACCCGACTCGCTCGCGCTGACCGACGGATTGCTCGCGTCCCGCTTCGTCACGTCGTTGGCTTCGTGGGCAAGGACAGTGCACACCGAAGGAGCGGATGGTCTCGTGATCTCTCCATCGGAGGGATGTTCGTGGAGACGCTGCTGCCATCACTGTTCGGCGGAATGATCACCATCGACATGGTCATGTCGATGGGCCTTGTCGAACTGCCTGCGG
>JANYHY010000292.1 GCA_025362165.1 Myxococcales bacterium
CGGCACCGGCATCGGCGCGCGCGTGAAGGTCGCCGTCGGCGGGAAAATCCTCACCAAAGAGCTCGGCGGCGGCTACGGCACCTTCGGGATGCAGAACGACACCGTCCTCACCTTCGGGCTCGGCAGCGCCTGCACGCCCGACGAAATCGAAGTGCGGTGGCCTGATGCGGCGGGCAGCAAGGTTCGCTTCACCGGCGTCGGCAGCGGCCGTCGCGTGCTCGTCACCGAGGGCGGGAGCGTCACCGAGGCCAAGCCGAAGTGATTCGTCCGCGACGACTCGCCTCTGGTGTCGAGCTCTTTCCCGCGCAAACGCCGACGTTGCCACCGGCGACGCACACCAACAGCTACGCGCTTGGAAAGACTGACGTCGTGCTGGTGGAGCCAGCGACGCCCTATGAAGACGAGCAGCGCGCTTGGCTACAGTGGGCGCGCTCGCTCCCATCACAAGGGCGACGTCCGATCGCGATCCTGCTCACGCATCATCACGTCGATCATGTCGGCGGCACTGACGTCCTCTCGCGCGAGCTGTCGTTGCCGCTGTGGGCGCACGCAGAGACCTTCGCGCGTCTGGATCCTTCGTTCGTTCGAGGTAGAGAGCTCCGCGACGGAGACACGGTCGTGCTCGGAGACGATCGTTGGGAGGTGATGCACACTCCTGGTCACGCGCCAGGTCACGTGTGCTTGCTCAACGCCGAGACAGGCACGCTCGTCGTCGGCGACATGGTGGCGAGCGTCGGAACGATCTTGATCGCCACCGCGGACCACGGCGACATGGGCGTCTATCTCGAGCAGCTAGAACGCCTGAATCTAGCCAAATCCAGGCTCGCGCTGCCTGCTCATGGAGATCCGATCGACGATCCGTCGGCGACTTTCCTGCGCTACATCCAGCACCGCGGCATGCGCGAGCAGAAGGTCGTCTCTGCGTTGCAGAGCCATCCAGGGGCGACAGTGAGTGAGCTCGTCTCGCGCGCGTACGACGACACGCCCGCGCACATCTGGCCCATCGCCGCGATCAGCCTGGAGGCGCACCTCGCGAAGTTGATCAAGGAGGGGCGCGCGCGCGTGGATGGCGAGCGCTACTGGTCCATGAACAAGTAGTGATTGATCACGCCGAAGATGGCGTCGTTGAAGAAGAGGTACTCGAGCGTCGCCAAGATCAAGAACGGACCGAACGCGATGCGGGCGGGCGCGCCGTCCTCGTCGTCGTCCGCTCCGCCGGGGTCATCCTCCAAGAGCTTCTTGGCTTCTTCGTCGCCCTCTGCGGCGGCCTTCTGCAGCTCTCGCCGATCGGCCTTCACGCTCTCCGGCTCTTCGAATTTGCCCTTGGCGAGATAGATGAACAATGCACCTACCGAGCCCTGAAGAGAGCCCGCGAGCAGCACCCACGCCGCGCCGATCCAGCCGAACCACGCTCCCGCGAGCATGACGAGCTTCGCGTCGCCCATACCCATCCCCGCGAACCCGCGCAGGCGTTTGTACAAGACGATGAACGGGAGCCACACGACCAAGAAGCCAATGGCCGCACCGGACAGGCTCGGCACCCACTGCACGCCGCGCAGGGGGATGGTCGCGAGGCCGAGCACCGTGCCGCCGATCGTGATCGAGTCAGGCAAGAACATGTGCTCCCAGTCGATGAAGGCCGCTGCGGTGAGCCCCATCGAGAGCGCGAAGATGGCGATGTAGTTCCCCGCCGCGCGCGCGAGCCCGAGATCACCGGGCGCGTGAGTCAGCAGCATGTCCATGCACGCCCAGGAGATCAAACCTCCGAGCAACTCGACGATGGGATAGCGCGGGCTCATCCTCGCCTTGCAGCAGCGCGCCTTGCCTCGCAAGATGACGTACGACAAGACGGGGATGTTGTCGTAAGCGGCGATGGGCTTGCCGCAACCGGGGCAGTGTGAGCCTGGGCGAACGACGCTCATGTCGCGAGGCACGCGATAGATGACGACGTTCAGGAAGCTGCCCCACAAGAGGCCGAACGGCACCGCCACCGCGCGCAGCGTGCCGTAAGGCAGATCCGACAAAACCATCCGCGCAGACGATAGCAGGGGTGCTAGGAGAACGCGCGCGGCGGCAGTCATGATCCTCGAGCTCAACGCAGACCATCCGGAGCCCCGGAAAATCAGGCGCGCTGTGGACGCGCTGATCGCGGGTGAGGTGATCGCGTACCCGACGGACACGGTCTATGGGCTCGGGTGTGATCTCATGAACAAGAAGGCGATCGATCGCCTCTACCAGATCAAGCAAATGGACAAGAAGCACCAGCTCGCGTTCATCTGCCACGATCTGTCCGACATCGCGCGCTATGCGATCGTCGAGAACCACCAGTACCGCGTGCTGCGTCACTACCTCCCTGGGCCTTACTGCTTCTTGCTCCTTGCGACGCGCGAGGTGCCGAAGTTGGTGATGAGCAAGAAGAAGACGGTGGGCATTCGCGTCCCGATGCACGAAGTGACGCGGGCACTCGCGCGCGAGCTTGGCAGGCCGCTCATCTCGACGACCGCGCAGCGCGCTGGGGAAGACCCGTTCATCGACGCGCGCGAAATCGATGACGCGTTCTCCGGTCTTGCGATGGTGCTCGACGCGGGCACCGGCGGCATGGTGCCGACGACGGTGATCGATCTCGTGAGCGTGCCGCCGATCGTCGTGCGCGAGGGCGCGGGCAGCATCGCAGACTTCGTGTAGGATCTTCGCGTGCGTCGGATAGGGCTATTTCTGGCCGTCGCGTGCTCCACGCCGAGCGCGGCGGTCACTGACGCAGGGGCGACCGATGACGCGTCCTACGATCCCCACCCGCAGACGCCCGCTTGGCTCTCTGACGCGCACGTGTTCACGCAAGGGCACGACAAGGACGACGTCACGGACTGTCGAACGCGGATTTGCCGTCACAACGAGAACGTGGACACGACGAGCTTCGGCGGCGCGATCTACATGGTGCATCGCACGGCGCGCAGTCAGGTGCTCGGAGACAACAGCTCCATCCACGTCTTCAAGGCGACGGACGGCGTCACCTTCAAGGACCAGAAGACGCTGCCTGCGATCACGGGGCGCGATCTCCGTGACCCCAGCCTGTTCGTGATCGGCGACACGCTGTTCATGAAGGCCATCACGCGGCTGCCCGTGGATAGCGCGCGCGACAGCAACGTGGACTCGATCAGCGTGATCACGACGACCAAAGACGGCGTCACGTGGACGCCCTTCGAGAACGCCGGACCCGCGACGTGGAGCTTCTGGCGCGTGAGGGCGAACAAGGGCGTGCAATACACGGCTGCTTACGAAGACGGCGACAAGAGCGTCGCGTTGTTCTCGTCCTTGGACGGCCACGCGTGGACCAAGGGCGCGCAGATCTACGGAGTCGCGGCGGACACTCCGCTGGAGACGGAGCTCGTGTTCATGCCCTCGGATCGGCTGCTCGCGCTCGTTCGCATGGACGGCACGGACGCGGAGCTGCTCGGCTACAGCGGGCGCTTGCGCACCAAGGTTTGCTGGTCCTTGCCGCCGTACACGACGTGGGATTGCGCGCAAGAGTTGATGGGTCAACGATTGGACGGACCTGTCGCGATCACCTGGCAAAACAGGCTCTTCATCGTCGCGCGCAAGCACATCCAAGACAACTCTGGGCGCAAGCGCACGAGCCTCTTCGAGATCACAGGCACGCTCGAGGGCGGACCGATCGACATCAAGGAGTGGGGCGAGCTCCCCAGCGCAGAGGACACTTCGTACGCGGGCATCGCCATGATCGACGCGAACCGCGCCGTGGTTCACTGGTACTCGGGCGACATCTTCCTCGACAAGCCTTGGCTCGTCGGCCTCTTCGATTTGAGCGACATCTGGCAAGCGACGATCGACTTCACGAAGTTGAAATAGATCATTGCCATCACGGCAGCACGAGCATCTCGCCGCCGACGTTGACCGGGTTCGCGAGGGCTTTGTGGTGAGCCTTCTTCGCCCAACGGACGGCGTCTTCGACGGTAAGGCCGAGCGCGAGCTTGGCCGCGATGAGCGACGCGAGCGCGCACCCGCCGCCGTGTAGCGGCCTCAGGCGTAGACGCTTGGCGCGCAGGTCGATGACCTCGCCTCCGATCGCCAAGACGTCGACGGACTCTCTTCCCTCGAGGTGACCGCCTTTGACGAGCGCCGCCTTCGCGCCCATCGCGACGAGCAGCTCCGCCGCCGAGCGCGCGTCATCGAGCGAGTCGATTCGCACGCCGAGCAACGCCTCCGCTTCGGGGATGTTCGCGGTCACCAAGGTCGCGCGCCCAACGAGATATATGCATATTGCACGCGTCGCCGAAGCGGCCAACAAACGGCCTCTCCCGCGCGTCGGAGAGATCACCGGATCGACCACCAGCGGCAGCTTCGAATACGCGTCCGCGAGGGTCGCTAGCATGCGGACGTTCTGGATCGTGCCGAGCGCTCCCGTCTTGATCGCGCGCACGTCTTGGTTGCGCAGGACCTCTCGCGCCTGCGCGGCAACGCGCACGGCGGAGATGGGGAACGAGCGCACGAGGCCCGACGTGGACTGCACCGTGAGCAAGGCGGCGACTCCGCACGCGAACGCGCCCGCCATGCCGATCGCGCGCGCATCCGCCAAGAGTCCTGCGCCGCCGCCTGGGTCGAGCCCGCCGATCGAGAGCACACATGGCAACGCGCGCTCGGACATGTGCGCGATGCTATCTTGTTCGCGGTGAGAGCCAAGGTCGCGATGTCCACGCTCGCGCTCGCATGCAGCGTGACCAACGTCGCGAGCGTGCCGCCGCCGGATCCGCCGTATGTGGCACCGCCCGAGACCTGCTCGTCCGTCGACATCGACGCCGTGCACACGTTCACGCCATGCTCGATCGGCAGCGGGATCTTCGGCCAGTGGACCGTGGACGAAGACGGCCTACCCGCCTACGACTACGGGCTCGACGAGAACGCGGACGCACGCGCGCGGTGGTTCAACACAGAGGGTCGCGATCGGCGCGAGCACTGGTCCAGCTTTGGCAACGCGCGCGTCACCGCGCTCGCGTACAACGACGGCACGGTCGAGCTCACCACGCAAGATCGCGGCGAGACCTACCTCAACAAGGTGGATGAAGCGCAGAGCGCGTTCGGCGGTGGCTTCTCGTACATCGATGACGGATCAAGCGTCTGGTCGTCCGCTTACAAGTGGCGACCCAGGGGCAGCAAGACGACGCGCCGGTTCGGCATCAACTACGTCGCCAACACCACCTCGTTCAAGGGGCTCTCGGTCACGCATCGCATCTTCGCTCCCGCGGGTTCGATCCCGGTGGTGCTCGACGACGTGCTGCTCGAGAACACGTCGACCGCGCCCATCACGTTCAAGCACTACGAATATTGGGACGTCGCGCGACGCCCGATCGAGACCAACTGGCTCGTGTCCGGCAGCGCGTTGAAGAGCGCCCCAGCGAACGTCGCGATCGCGCGTGACGCAAGAAACAGCCTGTTTCAAGAGCACGTGATGTGGGACCCAGGCAAGCAGATCCTCGGCATGCGTCGCACGCAGCTCGCGTCACCGCCGGTCACGATCGATCAACCAAGCGCGGTGGACTACTACCCGGGCGATCCGTTCCTCGCTGTGCTCATCGGGTCGCGCGACGCGATGTACACCCATCAGGACGCGTTCTTCGGCGCAGGAGGACCCAAGGCGCCGTCGGCGATCGTCGCGCACGCGCCAAGCGATCCAGACGACACGCCGCCATCGAGCGGAGCAGGCCAGCCGCGCATGTTCGTCGTGCGCACGGACGTCACGCTCCCCGCGCACGGCAAGCAGGCGCTCCGCTTCGGTTACGGCTACGCGCCGATGACCGCGGACTACGCAGTCCAAGACGAGTGGCACGACCCCAAGTGCGACATGCGCGTGGAGGCGCGCGACGACCTGAAGAAGCAATTGATGTATTTTGCATCGAGCAACGACGGCCCTGCAATCGCGGCTGCTGGGGCGCTTCACCGCGAGCTCGCTTGGCACACCGCGCAGCTCGAAGCGTCGATCGCGACTCGCGACTATTGGAGTCAACAGATCGTGCCGCAGGGCTCGGCGTACCTCTACTTGCATGGCGCTGACGGCGCGGCGCGCGATCTCGCGTTGTTCACGATCCCGCTCGTCTACACGGATCCGGTCGTCGCAGAGGGCGAGCTCGAGATGCTCATGGGCATGCAGCGCGCGAGTGACGGCTCGTTCGTGTACGCGTTCCAAGGTCATGGCGTCTTGGACGACGCGCTCGGCCTTCACGCGCACCCGAGCGATCTCGACATCTTCTTTCTCTGGGCCTTCTCCGAGTTCGCTGGCGCGACCGGCTTTCCGATGATGGACGTGAGCGTGCCGTACTACCCGCGAGAGGCGCGCCCGACCGCGGTGGGCTTCGATCACGTCAAGGACGCCGTGCGTCACCTCTTCGACGTGGTCGGTGTCGGTCCACATGGGCTCGTTCGAGTCGGGGACGGCGACTGGAGCGACGGCATCGTGTTCGAGGCCGCGGATCGGGATCTCGCGCAGCTGAAGGGCGAGAGCGTGCCCAACACGCAGATGGCAGTCGCAGTGCTGCCGCGCGTCGCAGACCTGGTCGAGTCGCACGACGCGGCACTCGCGAAGGAGCTCCGCGACAAGGTTGCACTCTACAAGCAATCGCTGGCGCAGGCGTGGACAGGCCAATTCTACGGCCGCGCGTACTTCGGCGACGGCAAGCTCGCCTACGCGGACAAGATCAACCTGGAAGCTCAAGTGTGGGCGCTCATCGGTGACGAGCTCGCGAGCCCGAGCGATCGTGCGACCCTGCTCGAGCAGATCGGCAAGCAGCTCGATGATCCGTCACCTGCTGGCGCGACGCTCGTGCCGGGTGGCCAAGTGTGGCCGGCGATCAGCGGGCTCTTGTCGTGGGGCTACGCCAAGAGCGATCCCACTCGCGCGTGGTCGCACCTCGTGAAGAACACCATGACGGGACACGCGCTCGCGTTCCCTTCGATCTGGTACGGCATCTGGAGCGGCCCCGACGGACTGAACTCGGCGACCGGCGATCGCCCCGGAGAGAGCTGGTACTCGCCCGTCACGCCCATGGTCGACTTCCCTGTGATGAACGCCAATCAGCACGCGATGCCGCTGCTGGCGACCCTGCGCATCGCGGGCGTCGACGCGAGCGCGACGGGTCTCGTGATCGATCCGCACGTGCCGGGCAAGACCTTCACGCTCGCCACGGAGCTGCTCGATCTCTCGCAACGCGGCACGTCGATCAAAGGCTCTTACAGGCCGATCGCGGGCAACGTCTCGCGGACGATCGAGGTGCGCGCGCCCGTCGGCGGAACGATCGTGAGCGCCTCACTGAACGGCGCTCCAGTGTCGGTGATGAACGGCGCGAGCTCGATCGTGATGACCGCGCCGCCGAACAACGGCAACGCGATCACGTTCGAGGTCGTCACGGCTCCTTGAGCCCCTCGAGCGAGCCTACGATGCGGTCGGCGCTGAGCAGAACGAGCTTGTCGACGAGCTTGGGCGCGCGCTGTTGGAGCTTCACGAACATGCGGCCATGACCTGTGATCACCGCGTTCGCGCGGCGTCGATTCATCGCTTCCACGATCTCCTTGGCGGCGTCGTCGCCCTTCACCACAAGCCATGAAGGCATTGGGTCGCGGCCTGCACGCTCGCGGATCTCGCTCTCGACGAAGCCCGGCGCGATGTGAGTCACGGAGACGCCGTCCTTCTTGAGCTCACCGCGCAGCGAGTCGCAGAGCGCGC
>JANYHY010000800.1 GCA_025362165.1 Myxococcales bacterium
CTCGCGCGCCGCATCGCGCTCAACCTCCACGGCGCCGCCGACCTCGCGCTCGAGGGTACGGACAACTCGCTGCCCCACTTGAACGACCTCGGTCGTCCGCAGCTTCCCTTCACGTCGATCGCGCTCGGCTTCAAGACGTTCGGCCACCACGAGTGGGCAGGGCGCTTGCCTCTCGCGCTCTGGGGGTTCGTCGGAGTGCTCGCGACATACGCGTGGGTGTCTCGCCTGATCGACAGGCGCGCCGGAGTTTATGCGGCGATCGCGCTGTCGACGATGCCGCTCTACTTCGTGCAGTCGCGCACGATGCTCGGTGACATCGTCACGATGAGCGCGCTCGCGATCTCGTTCGGTGGCTTCGCGGTCGCAGCCTTCGATCGTCGCGCTGGCGGTGGCTTCGCCGGTCGCGCGATTTGGTTGGTGGTCGGGTGTTTGGGGCTCCTCGCGGGTTACTACTCACGCGGGATCATCCTCGGCGTCGCGGTCCCGCTGCTCGGCATCGGGTTGGCTTGGGGTGTCCTGTGGCTCTCCGGTGCGGGTCGCGCGCGAGAGGCGCTCGGCGACGCGGTGGGCGGCTTTGCCCTCCTCGCAGGCGGTTACGCGCTCTGGTACGGCGTGCGTGCGATCGGACACGCGAACACCACGGACCTCACGGTCGCTGTTGGCTTCATGATCAAGACGCCCGCGAAGTACCCGACCTTCGATTACGTCATCGGCGAGCTAGGTCCTGCGCTCGCGCCCTGGAGCGCGTTCGTCCCGTTCGCGATGGGCCGCATGATGATGACGCCAGTCGGCGCAGAGGGGCCCGCGCGAGAGCGTGAGTCTTCGATCCGCGTCGCGTTGCTCGTCGGCGCGGCCGTCACGTTCGCCGCTCACGCATACGTCGCCGCGAAGAACGACACCGTTCCGTTCGCCGGCCCCGCGTTGCTCGCCGCCGCATGCGCCGCATCACTGCGCGACTACGAGCGCGGCGCGCAGCCATCACTGGCAGTAGGCGTCGGCACCGCGATGCTGCTCGGCGTGTTTCACCACGATTTTCACGAGCTGCCGGAGAAGGCGTATCAAGCGTTCGCCGTGAGCGGCGCTGCGTTCCCCGAGAGCTTCAAGGATCATTCGCTGCAGCTATGGACGGTCGCGCTCATCGGCTTTGCTGTCTTCGCGCTGCTCACGTGGGTGGAGCGAGACGCGGACCGCAAGCCCTTCGACTCGAGCGCGTATCTCGGTGTCGTCACCAAGCTGCGCGAGGCGTGGGACGGAATGCTCGCGCTCGCGTACTTCGCGATGATCGCGGGCGCGGCGATCGCGGGTCTCATCATCTTTCTCGGCGTGAAGCTCAAGTGGACTTGGGTGCCCACCATCTCGCTCCAGGTCCGCGACGGCGTGCTCAACGCGTGGTGGCTCATCGCGGTCGTCCCGATGGTCGTGATCTTCGGGACGTACTTCGCGTGCGACGTCTGGCTCTGGGCGTTCCACCGCGGCGGCCCCTTCAGCACCGGTTCGATCACGCGCGGCTTCGAGCCCATCGAGGGCCTGTTCTCCCAGCTCCGTCGCGAGGGCCAGGAGAAGAAGGTGGCGGTCTATCGAGATCCCCAGTGGCTCGTGAGCGTGCTCTTGCTCTTGCCGCTGATGATCCTCGCGCTCCCAGTCGTGGTCTTCTACGAGCTCTACTCGCACGGCGTTCGCATCCCGGTCGCCGCTGCGCTCGGCATCCCTTCTGGAGTGGCCGTGTTCTTGGTGCTCGGCGCGCTCGGAGACGCGTTCCACAAACGCGGCGATCGCGTCGCGGCGTTCGGAGTCTTCTCGTCGGCGATCGGCGCGGTGCTCTGCTTGCTCTACTACCCAGCGCTCGCGAATCAGCTGTCTCCCAAAGAGGTCTTCGAGAGCTACGAGAAGGCGCACAAACAAGGCGAGCCGCTCGCGCTCTTCGGAGTCGGCGGGCGCACGGCCGCATACTACGCAGGCGGGCAACCGACGATGCTCCCAGACACCGCGCACGCGTACGAGTGGCTCATGGCAGGCGAAGGCAACCACGAGCGCCGGTACCTCGCCGTGCGCTCGGACGAGCTCTCGCGTCTCAACCAGATGTACCGAGATCGCGGGCCGAAGCCGGCGAAGAACCTCCCGATCCTCGACGCGCGATCCAGCCAGATCTTGCTGGCCGCATCGTCTCTCGATCCGAGCGACAAGAACCAGAGCCCGCTCGAGAAGATCTTGTTGCCAGCGTTGCCCGCCCAGATCCAACACCCGCTCAACGTGAACATGGAGGACAAGCTGATGGTCCTCGGCTACGACCTCGTCGACGCGAACGGCAAGCAGGTGGACTCGCTCGCGCCAGGCCGCAAGGTCCACATGCGCACGTATTACAAAGTGCTCGGGCCCGTCACGACCGAGTGGGAAGCGTTCATCCACATCGACGGCTATCGCCGCAGACACAACGGAGATCACAAGCCGCTGGACGGCAAGTACCCGTTCGCGCTCTGGCTCAAGGACGATCTGATCGTGGACGACTACGAGTTCTCGCTCGAGCCCAACTTCTCTCCGGGCTCGTACACGATGTACTTCGGGTTGTTCGTCGGCGAGACGCGCCTCAAGGTGACGAGCGGACCGAGCGATGGAGAGCACCGGATCAACGGTGGAAACATCCGCGTTCAGTAGACGCGCTCACGCTGGGCTTGCGCCGAGGGATCGGTAGGGCTAGCAACGATGGCGGATCGGGCGAGTGTGCCCGAGCAGGAGGAGCCATGACGGAGCGCAAGAGCACCATCCCTCCGGGGAGCGAGCGCAGGAGTCACGATCGGTTCCCTGTCGGGTGGAGCGTCGACTGCACGACCGACGACACGTTCCTCTTCGCGTCGATCACCAACATCAGCGAGATGGGGATCTTCATCCAGACGAGGGAGCCCGTCGCGCTAGGCACGGAGATGGTGCTCTCCTTCTCGCCACCGGGTCATCCGCCTTTCAAGCTGCGCGGCACCGTCGCGTGGATCAACGCCTACCGAGAGAACGGCGACAACCCCAACCCCGGCATGGGCATTCGCTTCATCGATCTCGGCACTGAAGAGCGCGAGCGCATCGTCGAGGTGATTCACACGATCGCGTACGTGCGCGATCCGGAGTAGCTCACTTCGGCAGTGGGAAGCGTCGCGCCCAGATGCCAGGCGAGTCGTCCTGCCAACCGATCACGAGAAAATTGCTGGCGTCGTTCACGGCGATCGCCGGGTTGGCGCGCTGACGACCGTCCACTTGAGAGACTTGAAAGTCGTCGTTCTGCGCGCTGACGCTGTTGAACTGAAAGCCGCTCGCGCCGTCCAACAAGCGCGCGCGCACGTGACCGGTGGTGTCATCCACCCACGCGGCCACGAAGAAGCCGCCCGCCGCGGAGCCGCCGCCCATCGCCGCGTTCGACTGCGGTGCTGTCCCCGAGTTGATGCGGAGCGCTTGGTCCGTCGTGTTGGCTGGTGCGCCCGCAGGCGTGAAGCGTTGAACGAATACGCCCGCGCCGCCCTGTGCGCCTCCATCGATCCAATCCACGGCGAAGCGTCCATCAGCGAGCGCCGCGATGCCTGGGTGAGTCTGCGACCCGGAGTGCGTGCCGTCGTTGACCTTCACTTCGCCTTTGCCTGCGCCGGCCGCGGTGACGAGTTGCATCTTCACGTCGCTGCCACTCTCGTACGCCACGACCCAACCCGTCGGCATACCCGCGACGACGACGTTGGTCCCGGTGCCGAGCATTTGCTGCTGCCCGAGCGCGAGCGTGTTCACGTCCACGGTGCGCCCGAGGATGGCTTTCGCCGGCCGGTCGATACCTCGCGCGACGACG
>JANYHY010000811.1 GCA_025362165.1 Myxococcales bacterium
CGCCACCGTCGAACAGCCCCTGGTTCGCTTGAAGCGAACCCCAATCGAGGATGCACGCCACCGGAGCGCACGCGACGAGCATGGCCAATGCGATCCTAGAACGCATGGAACATCCCCACGCCGACACCACGACCGTCTGGCGACGGACCGAGGATCGGCACGACTAGAGAGACGGCTTGACCGTGGGCATCGACCGTCTTCGGTCCACCTGCGGCGATCATGATCGCGCCCGCCACGAGGAGCGCCGCGCCCGCGCCGAGCGACGCATTCGCGATGAGCTGGTCGCGCTTGCCTTCGTCGATCGCGCTGTTCCAAGCGCTGTCGCAGCGCGTTCCGCACGCATTTTGGATCTGCGAGAACTTGTTCTGCGCCAACACCGCGAACGTGCCGAACAGCACCACGCCGATAGCGCCGATCCCACCCACCAGGTAGCCCGCGATGCGGATGCCGCCGCCTTCGTGGCGCACGTCTGGGCGAGATTCACCGTCGTCCGTAAGTTTGGTGTCGGGGTTGGCGGAGTCTACTGGACTGTCCGGATCTGACTCGAGCGAGACGTCGACGTCGAGGTCTGCACCCGCGGCCACCTCGACGCTCTTTTGAAAAGACTTGTACCCCTTCGCCTTCGCGGTGATCGCGACGAGACCAGCGTCTACAGGTGCGCTCACCCCGATCGCCGCGGCGCTCATCGGCGAGCCCGCGACCGTGATGACGACATCCTTGGGAAGCCCAGAGCCGCGCACCGTGACGTGTCCGAGCTTCGGCTCGATGGTCGCGCTCTCCTGCTTGGCGGCATCGCGCGTGCTCGCATAGCGCGGATCGGACTGCGCGCGATCCGCTGCCTCCGTCGCCGCGCGTTGATACTCGATGAACGCGAGAGAGAGGTGCCCGAGTTCCTTCTCGCAGCGGGCGATGTACAAGCGCGTGTTGGGGCTCTCCACGAGCTCCGTCGCCGCGCGGAACTCGACGACGGCTCGGGCGTAGTTGCCGGCGATGAAGAGATCGCGACCCTTGTTGAAACGCGTCAGCGCGACCGCTTGCTCGGTCTGAGCTGACACGACGGGAGCCACCGTCGTCACCGAAGCTGTCGCGAGCGCCAAGAGCAGAGCGGTTCGATGCAGTCGCATCACATCGCTTCTGGGTTGAACGAGGTGCTCGAAGGGGCGGGCTTGTTCGTCGCGCTGGGTAGTGGTGCAGGAGTCGTCGCGCTCGGCGGCGCGGTGACAATTGTTGCTGTGGGCGCAACAGTCGCGCTGGGTGTGCTCGGTGGAGCGCTTGGTATTGGAGCGATATGCGGCGTGTGTCCCACGACCGGGCGCGTGACCGTCGTGGAGCGCGGGAGATCCGAGATGTCCGTGACTGGGGCGTCCACCGGCTGCACCGCCATCGGCGCGACCACCGCGGTGGTGTGGGGCGCCGCAGTCGTGGCAGTCGTCGCGGCAGCGGTTTGAGGCGCAGTGCCGATGACGTTCAACGTGACCAAAGCGATGAGCGCGCCGAGCACCACAAACCCCGCTGCGATCATCGCAAGTGCGATCGCGCGACGCGACGAGCGAGGCTGAGGCTGGAGCGATGGCTCGGCGGGCGTGTTCGTGAGCGCCGGCGCGGATCGATTCGGAGCGGTGTCTCGGATCGAAGTGTCTTCTGCGTCCGCATCTGTCTCTCGCGCGGCCGTGCCTTCGATGACGACCAGCCGGCGCTTGCCTTCACCCTCCGTCCAGTCGCGCACCGTCGCCGCGAGCTCGTCGATCCTCTCGGCGCTCGTCGCCTTCACGAACGCGGCGACCGCGCGAGGGTTCGCGATCCCGATCGCCTCGCCAGCGCTCTCGAGCGCGTCTGCGAACTCGGCGGCTGTGGCGTAGCGGGCGGCGGGATCTCTCTGCAGACCTTTGGAGACCACCGCGTCGAGCGACCGTGGCAGTGTGGGATCGATGTCGCGCAGGTGCGGGATGGGCGCCAGAGACAGTTGTCGCAGCACCTCCAGGTCATTGGCGCCCTTGAAGAGCCGCCGCGACGTGAGCGTCTCCCAGAGCACAATCGCAGCTGAAAATAGGTCCGCGCGACGATCAAAGCCCTCGCCGGTCGTCGTCTCCGGCGCCATGTAGCTGAGCTTGCCCTTGAGCTGACCGTCGCGCGTGTTGCTGATGCGCTCTTCCGCGCGCGCGATCTCGACTACCGGATCGGGGTGCTGACGACCGATTTCGTGAACGCGGAGCCGGGCCGCCGGTCCGACGATCAGCCCTACTTCAAGGAGGTCCGCTCCGTGTCGCTCGACGCGGCGGGCAAACCGGAACTCGACAGCCGCGGTCGGCCGAAGCCGGTGACCAAGCGCGTCGCGAGTAACGGCTCGCTCGTCACACTCCCGGCGCTGGCCCAGCCTTGGATCACGCCGCAGACACCCGACAGCATCTTTGCCGAGCTCGTGAAAGTCGGCACCAATGGCGACAGCAACCGCACGGCGTTCACCTCCGTCTATAATTTCGTCGCGGGCTCCTACAATAAACAGCACGCCTTCCTGCGATCCGACGCCACCACGATCGTGGTTTTCTTCATGGATGAGGAGGAGACGCGCATGGCCTTGTGGAAGGAGCAACGGAACGGCTCCCGTCAGGCCGAATGGATAGAAAACGGCAAACTCCCCGACCTGCTCAATCAAAACAACGCGCGCAGCTCAGACGCGCGCCAGACGCTCGATGGCTACATCAACTACTGGGTGCTGCGCCCCT
>JANYHY010000835.1 GCA_025362165.1 Myxococcales bacterium
GCAAGTCGCTCGCGTCGATTCCATCTACGGGCTTCTCGTGAGGCCAAACGCCGCCATCGCCGGCCTGGATGGCGCCCTCGAAGAGATCAACGCAGAACGCGCCAGCCTCAGTGACGACGTGCGCCATCGCCGCGGGGCACGCTCCAGTGTCGGCGCCTTCGTCCTTCGCTGCGGCACCATCGAGCGTCACGTCCTGGACGACGTCCGCGCTTGCGTCAGCTCCGAACGTGACATCGAGCTCCGCGCTGCTGCACGCAAGCGACAACATCGCGAGAGGAACGAGGCTTCGAATCACGGCGCGCGGTGTTCGCACGGGATGAACGCGACGGCAAGCCTAACTAAGCATGGGGGCCGCTGTACTAAGGGCAGGGGTGGCCTTCGCGGGCCATCGCGGCAACGATCAACGGCTTCATCAAATAAACCCGCCCTCCGCAGATCCGCGCGCGCACGCCCTTGCTCGCCTCGCGGTCACCGCCGAGATCGAGGGCGTTCGCGATCACGTAAAGATCTTGGAGGTCCGTGTCTGTCTCGACGTCCACGCGCCGGGCCGCGATCGCTGCGGTCGCGCGATCAGATTTCTGCGTAGCGAAGAACGCCTCGAGCACGGCTATCCCGTCGTTGTCTCCTGCGGGTCTGGCGAGATCCTCATAGCGAGCGCGCGCTTGATCGGCTGGCGCGGTGGATGCGGCGACGAAGTATTTCTCCATGAGGAGGTAGGCGCGATCCCAATACTCGTGCAGCCGGAGTGCTCGGACTTTGTCGGGCGGCAGCGTGCTCTGATCGAGGCAAGCACCGGCCGCGTCGACCTCCTGCAGCGCGCTTGCGTTGTCTCGCCGCGCCCACGCGATCCAAGTGAGCTCGTTGTGCAACCAAAACTCGAGGTCGTCGTCATGGTGCGGCTTGGCTTGGTCGACGAGCGCTGCGAGCAGGTCGTGGGCGGTCGCGAGGTCGCCCTTGCTCGCGGCGTCTGTCGCCTTGTCGTAGGCGATTTTGTAGCGAGCGCGGAGCTCCGCGACTGGCGACGGTTCGAGAAGCGCGTGCACGGCTGCGAATTTCTCGTTCGGTATCGTGAACGCAAGGTTGTATTGTGCAATCGCATAGCGGCCATTTTCCCGCACCAAAACGCCGCTGCCGCGCGTCGCTCCAAGTTTGTCACCGCGGAGGTGCTCGTCGAACCAAGCCACAGTCCCGTCTCGATTGAAGGTCACGCGACGATCCAGAGAGTGGAAGACCCAGCCTTTGCCCGCGGCGAAGTGCGGGTGTGCGTAGGCTCGAAACGCGGGTACGTCCCATCGCTCCGTGGCGTCCGTACCCAAGAAGACTCCACCGCGAGCAAAGTGCGCGAAGTACCGCGCCTCGTCGGAGCGCGCTGCCGCGTCGTGAAAGTCGTCGAGCTCGCCGTCAACCTCACGCACTGCGGCGGTTGCGTCGAACGCGAGTCGAGTCGGAGCCAGAGGAGCCGGCGCACCGCACCCCAGCAACGCCGTGAGAACAAGCCACGTCCGCACGACGATCAATCCGCGTCGAACGCGATCACGGACGCGCTCGCCAGCTCTCCGCACGCGTCGCGCACGGCGTCGAACGTGTCCTTCGCGGTGCCGACGACTGCGATGACGAGGTCCGTGGTCGAGATGCGACGCTTGATCGCGGAGTTCACGTCTTGCAGCTTCGTGGTCTCGATTCGTTTGGTGTAGCCGGAGTAATAGTCCGCGGGGAGGCCTAGGATCTCCACGTCGAGCGCCTGGTGCGCGCGCTTGCTCGCGGTGTCGACGTCGAACGCGTACGAGCGCACGAGGTACTTTGCCATGAACGACAGCTCACGCGCCGTCACGCCGCCGTCGACCCATTTCTCCAGCAGCTCGAGCTCGAGTCCGACGCATGGCGCACAATCGCTTGCTTTGGGAAAGGTCCACATCGCGAACGACTGTCGCCTGCGATCGACGCCGAGCCGCGACGACGCGCCGTAGGACCAGCCGCGCTTGCTGCGAACCTCTTTCATGAGCCGCGCCGTGAACGTCCCGCCGAACACGGCGTTGCCGACGGCGAGCGCGGTGTGGTCGTCGTCGTGCGCGGAGGTGCCGAGGCCTCCCATGAGGACTTGCGCTTGCGTGCGCTCGGGTTTGTCGACGAACACGAGGTGTCTGCCCTGCTGCACCTGCGGCTCCGGTGTGGCGTCGTGGATGCGCTCTCCCTCTGGTAGCGCGCCGACGAGGGTGTTCGCGAGCTGCCGCGCGCGATCGACTGTGACGTCGCCCGCGATCGCGATGGCGACGTTGCCTTTGACGAGGTGCGTGCGGAGAGCAGACAACACATCATCGCGCTTGATGCGATCGATGGTCGCGTGCGCGCCGCGCGTCGAACGACCGTAGGGGTGACCATCGAACACGACGCGGCGAAATGCGCGCTCTGCCAGCGAGCGATCGTTGTCGCGAGACTCTGTGATCTCTGCGTGCGTCTCGCGCACGAGGCGGGCGAGCTCGTCCGGCGGGACGGTGGGCGACGATAGCAGCGTGGCCATCAGCGCGCACATTGGCTCGACGTTGCGAGCGATGACCTGCGCGTAGATCGTCATCGTCGACGGACCCACGTCGATGGATAGCTCCGCGCCGAGGCGATCGATCGTCTCTTCGATCTCCGGCCCCGTGAGCTTGCCAGCGCCGCGCCTGAGCATGCGGAGCGAGGTTCGCAACAAGCCCTCTTTATCGCCGGGATCGTGCGTCGAGCCGCTCCGCGTGGACATGGAGATCGACACGATTGGGAGCGTGCGTGACTCCAGCGCGAACAGCACAGCGCCCCCTTCGAGCTCGATGCGGCTCAAGACGCCTTGCTCGCTGCGTTGGGCAGCACGACGACGACCGTGCGTGAGTCGCGAAGGAGAGCGCTCTTCGCGGAGGCGCGAATCTGCTCCGCGGTGACGGAGCGCAGCGCATCGAGCCGACGCATGACGCCTGCGGGATCTCCGAGGACGGTCTCGTAGAAGCCGATCTGCTCGGCTTTGCCAGACGCTGTCTCCAGGCCTTGGAGCGTGGCGAGCTCTTGACGTGCCTTGGCGCGATCAAGCTCGGTCTCGCTCACGAGCTCGTCTCTCACGCGCGCCAACTCCACCTCGAGGACGCTCGACACCTCTGCGGCGGTGTGCCCCTCGCGCATCGTGAAATACATCTCGAAGAGACCAGGATCGCGGAACGTAGAGACCCACCCGCGGAGATCGCTCACGAGCTCCAGCTCCGTGACCAGCTTCTTGTAGAGCCGCGACGCGCGACCTGCGAACAGGATCTCGCTCAGCAGTGAGAGCGGCACGTGGTCTGCGTCCCCGAGCGCAGGTCCTCGGTAGCCGATGAGCATCTTCTCGGTCGGCGTGGGCTTCTTCAAAACGAGCCGGCGCTCCTTCTTCTGCATGGGCTCGCGGCGTGTCTCCTCCGTCGGGATCTTCGCAGCCGCGAGTGGCGTATAGGCGCGCTTCACCTTCGCGAGCACGTCCGCCTTCGCGAAGTCGCCCACGACGATCACCGTCGCGTTGTTGGGCGCGTAGTAGGTCTTGTAGAACGCCTTGCAGTCCGCGGGTGTGTAGCCTTCTATGTCCTTCATCCAGCCGATGGTCGGCCAGTGGTAGGGATGTTTGGTGAACGCGAGTTTGTAGAGCTCCTCGTTCGCCGCGCCTTCCACGTCATCATCCACACGGAACCGCCGCTCGTTGGAGACGACCTCGCGCTCGGACTCCACTTGGGGCTTGCGCAACACGAGGTGCGCCATGCGATCGCTCTCGAGCTTCACGGCGAGGCCCAGCGATTGCTTCGGCAGCGCTTCGTAATAGTAGGTCCAGTCGAACCACGTCGCGGCGTTGGACTCCGCGCCGCTCTCCTCAAGCTTGCGATCGAACTCGCCTGCCTCGAGGTGCTCCGTCTCGTTGAACATGAGGTGCTCGAAGAAGTGCGCGAGCCCTGTCTTTCCTGGCTTCTCGTGGCGCGAGCCCACACGATACCAAGTCGAGTACGAGACGACCGGCGCGCTCGCGTCGTGCAAAAGCAACAACGTGAGCCCGTTCGCGAGGCGATAGCGTTCGATCTGTGCGTCGCCGAACGCGTGGTTCGCCTCATGAGCCAGAGCAGGCTCAGCCACGCTGCCGGCGCGCTTTTTTGCGGGCTTCCGTGATCGTTTCATCATGTCAAAGTCCTCGCATGTCGAGCACGGTCATCGCGCCGTTCTGCCACATCCAAACGTGTGGACCGCACATCACTGCGATGCCGGAGGCCCAGCTCTCGGTGCTGCCGCTGGGTGCGCCGAGCGGCCCGAGACGCGCGACGCGTGCGGGCTCGCGCGTGCCGCTGGCTTCATAGAACACGGGATCGCCCGAGCCAGCGATGACCACTCCGCCCTCGCTCGCGATCACGGCGCCGCCATCCACCCCGCGCACGGCGTGCAGAGGCCTCGGCGCGCCTGCTTCGGTTCGAAATGCCGCTTGGCTTTTGTCCCAGCGCACTGGCTTGGGTGCGGCCTCGTCGACGCGGTAAACTGTACCGTCCTTCGCGAGCACGACACCGACTCCGCGCCAGACGTCGAGGTCGAGCAGTCCGCCCTCGAGCACTTGATTCTCGACGATTGGCAGCCACTTCTTGCCGTCGAAGCGCGCCACCGCTCCTACGTGCTCGCCGCACACGAGCATCGCGATCTCTCCACGCGGGCCAGGGCACAACGCGGCGACGCTCTCTGTCGGCTCGAGGCCAGCGTCTGGCGTGAACGGGACGAACTCCTTGCCGTTGAACACGAGCATCGCACCCGCGCCCCACGCGATGACCCGATCGCCGACGCCGCCGATCCCGTACCACCACGGCCTGCCGCGCGTTGGCCGACGGAGCGGATAGACCTTCGCGCGGCCATCGACGAAGTGAATCGCGCTGCCGGTCGCGGAGAGACCCCAGAGAGAGTCGTCGCTGGCGGCGAACAGATCGTGCAGAGGTTCGTCGACCGCGTGCGCGCTCGCGATCGCGCCGCTCTTGACGTGCAGCAAGAGGCTCGGTGAGCGCTCCTTGGTGCTGCTCGTGCGTCCGAGGACGTAGAAGTCCTGCGCAGAAGCGCCGCTAGCTGCACGGAACGTGTGACGCGAGGCAGGCAGCGTCGCCACGCTCACTACGCCGCGCAGCACGAGCGCAGGCTCGCGAGGTGCCTTGCGCAGATCGCGGACGCGATCGGGGTGCGTAGGCGAGCGCGGGATGTCGCCGAAGAAGTTCTCGTCGCGGAACGATCGCAGCCACCGAAACACGTCCTCGGCTTCGGAGAGGACGATCCCGGAGCGGAGCGAGCAGGCGAGCGTGAACTCGTCCAGGTTGAGCACGAGCGAGGCCTTGCCACTCGAGTCGAAGAGTCGATTGTGCTGCCCGCGCACCTCCGCGGCGAGCTCGCCGCCGATGAGCTCCTCGATCGCGCTGACGTCTCCCGTCTCCAGGCGGCCGACGACCGGATCGTCGAACGTGAACCCGAGGTGAACCAGGAGCGCGCGGAGCGAGGCGGGCAGGGTGGCCGCTGCGTTCTCGATGACCTCCTCACGGCGGTCGGCCACTTGATCGAGCCACTCCGCGAAATGGCGCGCGCGCGCGCGGACGGCGCCTCCGGCCTCCTCGACGACTGGTGGCTCGTTGACGTCGAGTCCATTGCGCAGGTCGAAGCAGAAGAGGACGTCGCCTCGGCGGCTGAACGGAAATAGCTTGGTATTGCCGGTGTGCGCGCGCTCTCGCGCCATGCCCTCTGCGTCGAGGAGCTGCTCCTCTTCACCGATTGATCCGCTCACACGCATCGCGGCGTCGTAGCTCGGAGGCAGCGGTCGGCGCATCAAGCGCGCCCGATCTGCGAGCTCGGCCTCGATGACACCAGGCCCGAAGCGCTCTGCATGTCCCTTGCGTCTGTGGACGGTCTTGATCCGCTCGAGCGCCGCGACCGCGAGCCGGGTCGGCTCTACACGGAGCTTGGTGCTGCGCTGCGTTCGCTTGGGAGTTCGTCGCATGCGTGGAACAGCGCCTGAGCGCGAGCGTGCAGCCTACAAGGTTTGCTCGGCGCTCGCCCTGGGAATTGATCGTGCTAAAGGCACGAGCAATTCAAGGTTTTGTCCAAGCGACCCGCAGGGTCGGCTTGGAGTTGATCGTGCCAAAGGCCTACGCGCCCGCGCGCACTAGTTCGAGCAATTCAAGGTTTTGTCCAAGCGACCGGCAGGGTCGGCTTGGAGTTCGAGAGCCCAACGTTAGCGATAACCAGCCGCTTGGAGCTCGAACATCTTGGCGTATCGGCCCGCGCATGCGACGAGCTCGTCGTGTGACCCCTCTTCGACGACGCGCCCTTTTTCCAGC
>JANYHY010000867.1 GCA_025362165.1 Myxococcales bacterium
CCACGAACCGACTTCGTTCAACAGGCCGATTCCACGTCAACCCCGGCCAAGTCGTGCCCAGCTTCGACCCCCCACTCGCGGGGCCGACGTGCAATCGCCTATATGTTAGTTTGCGTCGGGGGTGGCGAACTTGAGGACTTCGGTGGCGTGGAGGACGGGGTCGACGTTGGGCCAGACTTTTTGGATGGTGCCGTCCGTGCTGACTAGGAAGCTCACGCGCTCGTAGCCGAAGACTGCTTTGCGCACGCCGTACGCCTTGCCGATCGATCCGTCTTCGTCAGCGGCTAGTGGAAACGGGAGCGCGTGGTTCGTGATGAAGGCTTTGTGACTGTCCGCCGAGTTCGAGGAGACGCCGATGATCTTCACGCCAGCAGCTTCGTACTGCTTGTACGCGTCGCGCAATGCGCACGCCTCTTTGGTGCAGCCTGGTGTCTCGTCGCCTGGGTAAAAGTAGACGAGCACGGGGTGCCCGCGCAGATCCTCTAGCTTCGTGAGAGTGCCCGCGGCGTCCAGCGCAGTAAGGGTGGGCGCCTTCGATCCCACCGGCAACAAGCCCTCACCACCATCCGGCCGCTTCGCTTGGCTGTAACATGCAACTATCAAGAGCGCGACAAAGACGAGGGCCAAGAGGCGATGCATTTCAACGTTGGATGCTACGCGGCCCAACTACGTCGTAAGAACTTTTCTCTCACTCCTCCCGCCACCTATCCGTCGCAAAGACCGCGTCGCCGTGCCACCACCCACCACCCCGATAGGTGCCCCTCCTCAAAAATTGATCCACCCGAGCTTGGTCGCTACGAGCACGACAGTCATCGCAATGGTCATCTCGACTGCGAGCCTGAGCGCGCGGCGGAACATTCGCCACGAGACCACGAGCGCGGTGGATGCGACGACCACGGCTGGCAAGCCGGTGTGCGTGGAAGCGAAGCCGACAGCTGTCTTCATCGACCCGCCCAAGACGTGACCGAGCCCAGTCAGGAGCGACGGCCAGGCGAGTGTTGGCATCCCTTCATTGGACGACGCCTGTCATCTGCGGGCCAAAAAAAGAGCGCCACGCCGCGCGAGATAGGCTAGGTTTCGCGCCACTCATGCTCCCGTTCGCCCGTACTTCTGCCGCTTTGCTGGTCGCCGCCGCGCTTGGTTGCGTCTTAGGCCCTGCTGCGTGCTCCAACCAAGGCGAAGGCGAGCGGTGCTCAGCGCAGAACGGCAATGACGACTGCCAGGACGGCATCGCGTGCGTGACCGCCGCGTCGCTCGGCAAGCTGGAGAACTACGACCGCTGCTGCCCGCCCGATCCGTTGCAGGTGACGACGAGCGCGTGTACGCCGACGAGGACGCTGCCCATCGGGGACTCGGGCTCACCGCAGGACACGAGCGTTGGCGACACCTCAATGCAGGACACGAGCCCGCAGGACACGAGCCCCAGTCCGGATACGAGCGTCCCCGACTCGAGCAAGCCCGCAGACGCCTCCACCGAAGGCGGCTGATGCCCACGGCGACGCTCATCCAACACGCGCAAGAGTCGCTGCTGTTGGTGCTCGCGCTCTCACTGCCGATCATCGGCGTCGCGGCGATCGTCGGGTTGATCGTCGCCGCGTTCCAGGCGGCCTCGCAGATTCAGGATCCAACGATCGCGCATCTACCACGCATGCTCGCAGTGATCGCTGCGCTGGTCGCGCTTGGCCCGTGGATCGGCCACCAAATCGGCGCGTTCGCCGAGCGGATGTTCCTGCTCGCCGCGCGCTGACCTCGAGCTTTTCACGAGTGTCGCCACGGTGGTGCCACGTGACAAACGTGTTGGGTCTTGGTTCGGCTGCGTCTAATCTGCAACCTGGCAGGAGGACAAATGCAAAAGCAACTAGTGGTCGTGGCGATGGTGTTCGGGTTCGGTGCCGCCGCGTTCGGGCCGTGTAGCAAAGAAGAGAAAGTGGAGACGAAACCGGCAGCCGCCGTCGCGCCGCCTCCAACGGTGGAGACCGCGAGCGCACAGCCGTCCGCGTCCGCCGCGCCCAAGCCCACCGCGAAAGCAACCACTCCCGCGAAGACCAAGCGCACCAAAGCAGGCTCCAAGCCGCTCGGCCATGGGCAACGCGGCGGCAGCGGCTCTTCGCGTCCGGCCGCGACCTCCAACAAGACCAGCTCCACGACCGCAGGGCTCGGCGATGACGTCGATCCCGCGCCGGATCCCGATCCGTGTGATGGTCAGCCCGACCGCATCGCCGAGTGCGACGGCAAGAAGCTCTACTATTGCAAGGACAGCAACCTTCAGGTCGTGAACTGCGACACGGTCGCCAAGCAAGCGTCATACACGTCCGGCGATTGCGTCGAGGCGCCGAGCGATCACATCACCGACTGTCTCGGGTGTGACGTAGACGACGACGGCTCGGTGCTCTGCTGCGACTTCGGCGGCACGATCTGCTGCGACGACAAGGGCAACTGCTTCGATCCGAAGGAGTGACGCTCGCGCTTGTTCGGCATCAGGCCCGGCGCTCCAAAGGCGCTGGGCCTTTTCTTTGGTGGGCCGGTTTGATACTTGCGCGGACCTCATGAGTGAAGCTTCACTCAGCAAGCGAGCGAGCCATAGGCGTCCTGCGAGAGGCCGCGCGCCCAAGGGCGACAAGCGCGAGCGCATCCTGTCGGCCGCGGTGAAGGTGTTCGCGAAGAACGGCTTTCACGCCACGCGCGTGAGCGAGGTCGCGAAGGCGGCGGGCGTCGCGGACGGCACCATCTATTTGTATTTTACATCTAAAGAGCACCTGCTCGTCTCGCTGTTCGAGGATCGCGTCGAGCGCCTAATCACCTTCGTGAGCGCTGAGCTGCCGAAGCTGCCGCAGGCGCGCGATCGACTGCGGCGCATCATCGAGCTTCAGCTTGGCCTGCTCGAGGGCGAGAAGGAGCTCGCAGAGGTGATGACCGTGATCCTCCGCCAGAGCACCAAGCTGCTCAAGGAGTACGCCGCGCCGAAGTTCATGGCCTACCTCGAAGTGATCGCGAACGTGGTGCTCGAGGGGCAGCGACGCGGAGAGTTCAGGTCGGACGTCTCGCCGCACCTCATCGCGCGGGCGGTCTTCGGAGCGCTCGACGGGCTCGCGCTGACGTGGGCGCTCGGCAAGGCGGATCGCGGCGGGCTCGTTCGCGCCTCCACGCAGCTCTCGGACGTGCTGCTGCGTGGACTGAGCGCGACGTGAGCAAGCTCCTCGCAGAGCGGGCGCGCGTCGTCGAAGACACGCACACGTTCTTCGAGTCGCGCGGCTTTCTCCACGTGGACACGCCTAGTATCGTGCCGTCTCCGGGGATGGACCCGCACCTCGCGACGTTCCCCATCGAAGTGCCCAAGCATGGTCGGCGCTGGCTCGCGACGTCACCCGAGTACCAGATGAAGCGCGTGCTCGTGGAGCATCCGCGCGTGTACCAAGTGTGTCGCTCTTACCGTCGCGACGAGGAGGGGCACCTGCACAACCCCGAATTCTCGATGCTCGAGTGGTACCGCGCGGGAGCCTCGGTACAAGACGTGATGGGCGACACCGAGCAACTCGTCGCGCGCGTGACGGGCGGTGCGATTCGCATGCAAGATACAGTGATCGACGCGACGCCCCCTTTTCTGCGGCTCACCGTGCGCGAGGCGTATGAGCGCTTCGCTCAGGTGTCGGGTGACGAGACGCTGGCGATGGCCAACGACAACGAGGATCGCTTCTATCGATTGCTCATCGATCGCGTGGAGCCAGGTCTCGCCTCACTCGGGCGACCTGTGTTCTTGACGGAGTACCCCGCGTGCATGGCGTCTCTCGCGCGAAAAAAGCCGAGCGACCCGCGCGTCGCTGAGCGCTTCGAGCTGTACGCATGTGGTGTGGAGCTCTGCAACGGGTTCGGTGAGCTCGTGGATCCTGTCGAACAGCGCGCTCGCTTCGAGCTCGACCTCCAAACGCGCAAGGAGCGTGGGCTCGAGCTCTACCCGATCGACGAGAAGCTCTTGGCGGCGTTGACGGCGCTCCCCGAGAGCGCGGGGAACGCGCTCGGTCTCGATCGGCTCGCGATGCTGGCGTGCGGTGCCCGCTCGATCGCCGAGGTGATGGCGTTCACGGTTGGCGAGCTTTGACGTCGTGCTCGCGCAAGAACGGACGAATCGTCGCGAGCACGCGCGCCTTCGACTCCACGTGCGGATAATGCCCTAGCTCCGGCCACGTCTCTTTGCGCGCGCCAGGTATCTCTCGCGCGAGCTGCTCGGCGATCGCCAGCACCGCCACGGGATCGCGCTCGCCCCACGCCACGAGCGTTGGAATACGGAGGCGCTCCAGCGCGCCGATCCACCTTCGCTCGAAGCGCGCTCGCTCCTCGGTGTAGCGGATGATCTGTGGAAATCGCAGCACTCCGTCTTCTCGGCTCGCGAGCTCCCACATCGACTGGAGATCTTGTTCGCTCGGTGGGATCGCGAAGACCCGCGCGAGCTGCGCCTTGAACGTGCGCGCCGAGTTCA
>JANYHY010000868.1 GCA_025362165.1 Myxococcales bacterium
CTGTTCGGGCTCGCGTCCATCGGCGCGATGGTCCTCGTCATTCGCCCCGCGTGGACTCACGCGATGAAGCTCACCACTCCAGACAACACTTTCGGCAAGGTCGACGCGATGGGCCAGGCGCTCTTCGGCGACTATGTCGTCCCGTTCGAGCTGAGCTCGGCGCTATTGATGGTCGCGATCGTCGGCGCAGTCGCTGTCGCGCGCGGCCGCCACCAGACGGACGCCAAGAACCTCGTCAAAGAAGGGAGTGCGGAATGATTCCGACAGAGCACTACGTCGCGCTCTCTGCCGTGCTGTTCGCGATTGGCGGAGTCGGCTTCTTGATTCGCCGCAACGTGCTGGTCGCGCTGATGAGCATCGAGGTGATGCTCAACGCGGTGAACGTCGCGCTCGTCGCGTTCAACCGCGCGCAGACCTCCAACCACACCGGCCAGATGTTCTCGTTCTTCTTGATCGCCGCGGAGGCCGCGGAGGTCGCGGTTGGCTTGGCGATCGTGCTCTCGCTCTTCCGCGTCAAGCGCACTGTGCGCACGGACGAAGCAGACCTCCTCAAGAACTGATGCACTCCTTCTTCTCACTAGGAAACTAAGCGATGTCCGCAGATCCCGGCCTCATCACCACGCTCTTCCCGGAGGACGACTTCTCGCTCATCGCAGTCGTGCTCGGGATGCCGCTGCTCGGCGCCGTCGTGAACGGCATCTGGGGCAAGCGCCTCGGCAAAGAGGCCGTGCGGCTCATGGCGCTCACGGCCGTGGGCGTCTCGTTTTTTACCGCTGTCGTCACGTTCCTCGATTTGGGCAGAGCAGTCGCCGCGAGCGAGCACATGGAGGACGGCAAGCGCGTGCTCGAGCACGTGCGCCTCTCGTGGACCGCATGGGAGTGGATGCACGCGAACGGCGGGCGCTCGATCTCGGGCATCCCCATCTCTCTCAAGTTCAGCGTGGACGCGCTCTCGAGCGTGATGATGCTCGTCATCACGGGCATCGGATTTCTCATCCACCTCTACGCGTCGTCCTACATGGAGAAGGACAAGAGCTACGCCCGGTTCTTCTGTTACCTGAACCTGTTCATCTTCGCGATGCTCACGCTCGTGCTCGCGGACAACCTCCCTGTGCTGTTCATCGGCTGGGAGGGCGTCGGCCTCTGCTCGTACCTCCTCATCGGTTTTTGGTACGAGAAGATGCCCAACGCCACAGCAGGCAAGAAGGCGTTCATCGCGAACCGCATCGGCGATTTTGGGCTGATTTGCGCGATGTTTTTGCTTGCACACTACACGGGTGCATTGGACTGGAAGGGCATCGAGATAGGGGCGGGCTCGCTCATCGATACGCCAGCGGACGGGCGCATTCACCTCTGGCCCATCGGCGGCGGCACCTACCAAGGCATCTTCGCGTTCCTCCAACCCAAGGGCGCGTTCACGATCAGCGCAGCGACCGCGGTCGGTCTCATGTTGCTCCTCGGCTGCACCGGCAAGAGCGCGCAGATCCCGTTGTACGTCTGGCTGCCCGACGCGATGGCGGGTCCAACGCCGGTTAGCGCGCTCATCCACGCAGCGACGATGGTCACCGCGGGCATTTACTTGATTTGTCGTCTGTCGTTCGTGTTCGTGCTCTCGCCGTTCGCGATGACCGTCACGGCCGTCATAGGAGCGAGCACCGCGTTGATCGCGGCGACGATAGCCCTGGTCCAAAACGACATCAAAAAAGTGCTCGCGTACTCCACCGTGAGTCAGCTCGGCTTCATGTTTTTGGGCGTCGGCGTCGGCGCGTTCACCGCGGGCTTCTTCCACGTCTTCACTCACGCGTTCTTCAAGGCCTGCTTGTTCCTCGGCGCGGGCTCCGTCATCCACGCGATGCACGGGCGCATCCACGACGACGACAAGAGCCAAGACATACGCAACATGGGCGGCTTGAAGCGGTACATGCCCTACACCTATTGGACGTTCGCGGCATCGACCGCTGCGATCGTTGGTCTGCCGCTCCTCTCTGGCTTCTTCTCGAAGGACGAGATCCTCTTCCGCGCATACACGAACGCGGAGACTCATCCGATGGCGACGCGCATCAAGCAGATGCACAACGAGCCCTTCTTGCCGCCGTCTTGGCTCGGTCCGACGCTCTATTGGATGGGCGTCGCGGCTGCGACTCTCACGGCCTTCTACATGTGCCGCGTGTTCTTCATG
>JANYHY010000878.1 GCA_025362165.1 Myxococcales bacterium
CGCCGTCGGTGTCGGGTCGCGGGATCGCGCCGCTCTATGTCGATCAGCTCGTCCGTTACGTACGGGAGCAGCCAGGGCAGCCGCCCTCTCGTCTCGCCGACATCATCGCCAAGCGCATCGAACGCTTGGATGCGGACGCGCGCAAGGTGCTCCAAGCCATCGCGGTGATCGGCGACGACGCCAACGAAGACACGCTGATGCCGCTGCTCTCCGAGGACACTCGCTTCGCGCAAGCTGTGAGCATGCTGAAGATCGCCGGGATGATCGAAGAAGACAAAGGCGCGCTTCGCACCTCTCACCCGCTGCTCCGCGACGTCGTGCTGGCGACGATCCCCGCGTCCGTGCGCAAGACACTCCACGCCTCCGCGTCGCAGGTCGCCGAGATGCTCGGCGCGCCGATCGAAGTGCAAGCGCTCCACGAGTTTCACTCACAGAACGCGTTCGACGCGCTCTTGCTCCTCGAACGCGTCGCCTCTCGTTGCGCCGCGCGAGGCGACGTCGCCGGCAACATCCTCGCGCTCCGCCGAGGCCTCGAGCTCGCGCGTCGTGAGCTGTTTCGCGGTGAGCTCGACGACCCGATGCGCGCTGTGTTGATCTTCAGCCGCAAGCTCGGCGAGGCGCTCGCCACCGCGGGAGATCTCACTGACGCTGACGGCGTGCTTCGCGAAGCGCTCGACATGGCGGGCCCCAGCGGCCAAGACAGAGCGCGCGTGCTCGGTGCGCTAGCCCACGTCGCGCACGGTCGCGATCGTCGCAAAGAGGCGCAGGCGTATCTCCGCGAGGCGCTGGAGCTCGCGACCAAGAGCGGCTCCCACGAGCTCGTCACGTCCCTAGAGGACCTCAGGCGTGCGATCGCCGTTTGACGGAGCGTTGATCGTCGCGCGGGCGCTACCGGTCGCGTTCGCGGTGGTCTCCGCGTGCGGAGGCACCACGCCTCGGACGAAGCTCTCACCAACGCCAGAAGCAAACTCGCTCCTCTCGGACGTAGCCAAGCGTTGCACACGCGTGATCTCTTGCGCCGACGCGCATGACGCCTCTCAGTTTCGCGACCCGAGCACGTGCGTGGACTGGTGGCTGGTCAACGTCAATGACGAGCGCCCGCTCGCCGATTGCGTGATGCACGCGAACGACTGCGCGGCGGTGCACGCATGCACGCACGAGCACGAGGATCGCGCGGCGATGGCCTTTTGTGTCTCGCATCCAGGCGTCTTCTCCGCGTGCGACGGCGCCCGATTCATCAGCTGCGAAGGTGACCAAGGACAAGAGAGCACGCTCGTCGACTGCGCGACGCTCGGAGGTACCTGCGGGCAGATCGATGGTAGTGGGCTGGTCGTTCGCGGCTGCATCTCGTCACGCGCGTGCCCGCCGGGCTCGCCAGAGCGCCGCTGCGACGGCGACGCGCTCATCGGCTGCGACAACGGGATCGCGTCGCGCGTTCCGTGCACGAAGGGGACGCGCTGCGTGGCGAGCCGCGACGAGAACGGCAACCCGACAGCGAGCTGCGAGGCGGAGGGCGCGATCCGGTGCACCTCCGCGTCAACCGCGCGGTGTGAGGGTGAGGTCGCAGTTGCTTGCGTCGTCAACGGTCGCTATCCCGGCGTGCACCGGACGAGCTGCGCAGACTACGGGCTCACGTGCGCGATGCGCTCCGGTCGCACCAGCTGCGTGTCACCCACGCCTGCTTGCGCGGTGGCTCCTGCGCGCTGCGATGGGGACGATCTCGTGTTCTGCGCGGCAGGCCAGGCGACACGTGTTGCCTGCAGGTCGCTCGGATTTCTCAGCTGCGCCGCTGCCGGCAAAGGACCGTCTGCTGCGTGCCGCTCAATCGAATAGTACCTTTGACCAGAGGGGTACTAGTATCCGCGCACATGGCTGAGACGCCCTCTCAGGACACGGCCGGCAAGAGCACCAACGGCGCGAAGGTTCGCGTGCGGCGGATTCATCGCCGAGACGTCAACCGCGTATGGGAGTTCTTGAAGCACGTCTTTCGAGACGTGAACAAAGACACCGTCGAGTACCAGCGTCCGCGCAGCAAAAAACGCTTCCTCGAGGTGTACGAAGAGGAGGGTGTCGAGCAGCTGCTCTTCGAGCTCGAGAAGTCGACGATCGACGGCAAACCCAGCAAAGAGTCCACGATCGTCGGGTACGCAGAGTGCGCGTTCGAGATCGTCGGCTCCGACAGTTGGATGAACCAGCGGTACTTCGACAACCGCGAGATGCGGCCGTTGTTCGTCGAAGAGCTCGCCGTGCACCCGGGCGTGCAAGGGGTCGGCGTTGGGAGCTTCATGCTCGAGCAAGTCGAGCACATCGCGCGCCTACGCGGCTGCACGCACCTCGTGCTCGAGGTCGCCGAGAACAACGCGAACGCGCTCAAGTTCTACCGCGCACGCAGCTTCCACAAGCTAGACGCGGCGATCTTCATGGCGAAGAAGATCGCGAACGAGAGCGCGCTGCTGCCGCCCCGCCGCCTCAAGAAGCGCCCGCCGCCCTCTCCACCCGGACAGTTGGGGCGTGCCAGCGGCACCCCACCTAGCGTTGATGTCCGCCGAAGGCGGCCTCAATAGATGCCTTGCCACATCGCCCGGTGGGATCTCGACAAGACGTACCTGCGGACCGAGTTCGACACGCTCCGC
>JANYHY010000882.1 GCA_025362165.1 Myxococcales bacterium
CGCTCGTCCCGCGGCCCACATGCGCGTGGGTCCATGTTGCATGCCCCGAAGATCTTGCGCCAGCTTCTGACGTGGCCGGTCGCGGACCGACGCCCCGACCTTGCTGTTGTTCTTGTCGATCAAGACGACGTCACGCAACGCAAGCGCGACATCAGCGAGGCAACAGCGGACTTGCTTGTGGCGCATGTCATCGCTGTCGCGATCAAAGAGTTCGAGGCGTGGTTGCTCGCCGATTCCGCCGCGTTAATCGCTCTCGTTGGGCCGGTCGACGCGCTCCCCCCTGCACCCGAACAACTGGAGTGCGGTGCAGCAAAGCAACGCCTTGCAGCGCTGGCCGCGAGCTGGGTGACGACTCACGATGGACACGACTTTCGTCGATCGATCGCGGCGACCTGCGATCTCGTCACCGTTATAGCTCGCTGTCGGTCGTTTAGCCTTTTCTGCAGCGACGCACGCACAAGCTAATCCAGGCGGTGTTCGAAGTGGGAGTGTCGGGCTCAACAAATCAGGGCCGATCTCGCGCAGTCGCTCGCTTCTGCGGAGTTGTGTCGCGGTGAGCAAACGCACGACTGGCGCACGTGTGCACATCACCAAGAATCGATCGGTCTCCATCGCGACGCGTACATCCGCAGGCACACGTGGAGCTCTCTCGATGGGGTAGACAAACCATTGACCCGCGGTGCACTAGGTCTTCTCGCGTAGCGCTTTCTGAACGACCGTCCATGCGGCTCCCGCGTCGGAGCCGAGGTCGTCGAATCGGCCGGAGAAACGGCCGCAGAACGAGCTCTTCAAGACTTCGCCGAGCATGCGCTGCTGGTCGCCTTCGAAGAGCGGGTGCTTCAAGTAGACGCACACTTCTTCGGTCGCGCGCACGCTGAGACTCGCACGGAGCTCTGGCGCGCGTCGCACGGCGTTCGCGATGGCGACTATCTCTTCGATGAGACCTTTGCCGAGCTCGGGGTGACGCGAGGCGAGCAGTTTGGTCTCTTCCTCCGCGGGGGGGTAGTCCATCTGCAGTGGCGCGAAGCGATCCAGCTGCGCGGCGTCGATGCCGAACGTGCCGCTGAACTCCGAGCCGCGGTTGACGGCCGCGATGAACTGGACGTTGTCCGCGATCGGCAAGAACGCGTTCTTGATGGGGTGGAAGACGCGCCGTGTGCTGTCGAGCGCGGGCATCAGCGCGTTGCGTGCGGACTCTTGGCAGCGGTTGAACTCATCCAGGAACACGAGGTAGCGCCGCTGCGGATTGTCTCCCGCTTGCTCGAGCGCGAGCAGGATCTCGGTCTTCACGAAGTCGGTCACGGGCGAGCCGCTCTCTGACGCGCGCACATGAATGGTCGCGAGAAAATCCGTCGCCTCGACCACGGCTCCACAGTTGAAGAACACGAACTCGAAGCCGAGCTGCTTGGCGATGGTGCGTGCGAGCACGGTTTTCCCGCACCCTTGAGGGCCGTCGAGCAAGATGTTGAGACCGCTCTCCAAAGCGACCTGAAGCTTCTTGGCGACGATGGGATCAAGGTAGACACCCTCGAGCTTGAACTCTTGCGAGCGCACGAACTCGACCTCGATCGCGCCGCGATCGTCGCGATCGGGCTTGGTGAGGCTGAGGATGCGCACCATGCACGGCACGCCCAATCGGACGCGTGCGTCGTCGCACAACACGACCTTGGGCGCGCGCTTGCCGTCGAGGTGCGTCGCGCGGAAACGGAAGCCGCTGTCCGAGACGGGGTTCGCCAGGAACGTCGCCTCCATCACCGCGCCCACCTTGATGTCGTCGATCTCGAGCTTGCCAGTCATGGGTTCCTCACAACGTTGGACATATCAACCACCAGACATCGCCTTGTGCACGAGGCGCGCGATCACATTGCCGAACTTCGCGACCGTCGCTTCGATGCTCGCGTCGTTGAGCACGACATAATTGGGGAAGCACACCTCGGCGAGCGGTTGCACGGCGGCTTGCGCGCACACCATCCGCTCGCGTCGGGTGAGTGTCAGGACGAGCTCGCGCAGCGACGCGACGCTGCACTCGGTGGGCAGGCCGTCCGAGATCATGATGAGCAGCTTGGCTTTGCGGCGGCTCGCTTTGGCCACGTTCGCGAGGTGGAAGAGCGCGGCCGAGTCGTTGTTTCCGCCGCCGGAGTGGAGCGCGTAGGCGGCGCAGCGGTTGGCGTCTCCGCAGTCGTAGATGGTCTTGTCCGTGAAGCCGAAGACGCGGAGATCGACGCCCTTCATTCCGCGCGCGGACTCCGCGAGGAGCGCAGCGAACAGCTTGCCGCGCTGCATGTTGTCGCGCGAAGCCATGGAGCCCGAGCAGTCCACGGTGATCCCGAGGAACAGATCCGTTCGGCTCTCCTGCTTGCGCGCGAGCAGAACGCGCGGATCACGACGGAGCACCAGCGGCATGATGCGCGTCCTGTCGAGGCGAAAGCCGCTCATGCGCATGCGCTGCTGCACGCGCTGCAGGCCGAGCTCTTCGAGGTACTTCTTCATCATCGCGGCAGGGCGCTGCACTGCGGACGCGAGGCGCGACTGCTCGCCGGCGTCGTACGGCATCACCTCGATGTTGGTGATCTTGTCGAAGTCGTTCTTGGGCGCCATGTTGATCCACGGCGGTCCGGGCGGGCCACTCTTGCCAGAGTCGTCGTCGTTCTTGCGCGGGTCGAGCACGCGCTGCACTTCGCGCTCCACCTCGTCCTGCGTGATGCCATCTCCCCAGATGAGCGAGTCGCTCTCGGACGCCTCGAGCGACTCGTGCGGACCGAAGCTCTCGACGAGCTGCGTCTCCCAGCCGAAGATCGACTTCAGCTCACGCGTGATGACCATGAGGTCCTCCATCGCGCCGTGACGAAATCGCCCTTGAAACAGCTCCAATGCGCGCGCAACGCGTGGGTCGTCGTGCCGGTTGCCGAGGCCCATGCGGAGCGCACGAACGAAGCGGGAGAACGCGAGACCTTGTCGCTCCATCATCGACAACAGCGTGCCGCTCTCGACGAGCACGGACGTGTCGTCCTTCGCGACTCCGAGACGCGTGGTGGAGAGCACCTCGAACGCGCGACCTCCGAGGTGACCGAGCAAGACATCGACGACGATCTCTCGCGACGTGTGCTGGAACGCGAACGCAGCGAGGCGCTTGAGGCGATCGCCGTAGTCAGGATCCATCGCGCGGAGGTTCCGCTCGAGGTGTTCGTCCGCGACGAGGTTGAGCAGGCCGTGCAGCCCCTCTTTCTGCGCCTCGGCCCAGACCTTCTCGGCGCCAGGACCGCGGTGATAGATGTGGTGTCCGAGCTCGTGGAGGATGAGCCCTTCGACGATCTCGCGCCCGTGCTGGTCACCGCGCAGCAGCGGCAGCGGTGTCACGAAGATGCGGCTCTCTTTGAGGCGTGTGTGACCGAGGCTGTCGCCGCCGGTCATCTGCACCTTGTACATCTTGCCGAGCAGCTCACGCCCGGTGCGCACACCCCATGCGAACGTGTCGGCGACGCGGCGGAGCTTGCGCATGCGGCCCATGCCGAACGCGCCGCGCAGCTTGCCCGCGACCTTTTGTCTGATGCCGTCCGAGGTGGCCGTGGTGAGCACGACGGCTGTGGCGTCCTCGAGCGCGATGGGATCGATGCCGCTCGGAGCGAGGTGATGCAACAGCGTCGCTTCTTTCGCGATCACGTTGCCCGCGGCCAAGAACGAGAGCGTCGTCAGCTCCACCAAGCGCGGCGAAGCGCCGACGAGGAGCGTCGACGTTCCCTTCGTGTCGTCGAGCGCCTGCTGCACGACGAGCGGGAACGCGAAGCGATCACCGCGCGCGTGCAGGTAGGCAGCAGCGGACCTTCGCAAGCTGCCCATGCGGTTCGTTCCGATGTCCAAGAACTCGCGAAGTGCCTTGATCGCAGCCTCGCCGACGTCGCGTCCCATCACCACGCCCACGGCGCGCACGTACGCGTGCGGGTGCGGAGCCAACACGAGCGCGCGCGCGAGCTCGATCTCGTCGCCGCCGTTGCGCAGCAAGCGCTCCCAGTCCTTGATCTCGAACCAGCGATCCTCCGTGGACTCGGTCGCCAAGAAGACGGCGAGTGGACGAGCTGTGACCTCGCCTCGCTCGAGCAAGCCAAGGGCGAGCCGAAAGCGCAGCTCGCTCGGACCGCTCGAGGTCATCATCGCGCGCGCACGATCCAGCGCGAGGCCCGGCTCCCACAAACTCAGGCTGTCGGCGATCGGTCGGGCGCGATCAACGGCAGTCCAAGTCTCCGCTCGTGGTCCTGCTTCGCTCGACCGTGCAGCGCTGCATGCTCGCGACAGTACGTTCGCGAGGCGCTCCCGTCCGCTCTCGCCAAGGACGAGCAGTCGAGTCGCGGCCTCGTGCACGAGCGCCACGTCGTCCGACTCGCAAAGCCTCTCGAGCTCGTCCAGATCAGAGGACGCGCGAACCTTGCCCATGACGTCGTCTGCGAGCACGCCACGCACGACCACGCGTCGCGCCGCCGGTAGACCCTCCGAGTCGAGCCAGCGTGAGAGGCGCTCGCGCGTGTCCGTCGGCAAATCCGGCAAGAACGAGCGGGCCCGTGGCACGAGCGCTTCGAGGTGCTCGGACGCCTCTCGCTCACGCGCGCAGAGCGCAAAGATCTCCGCAGCCCACCAACCATCGTCGGTCGGCAAGAGATCGAGGAACGCTTCGAGCAGCGGTCGCGTGACGGTCGTACGGAATTTCGCGCGCTCACGCGAGGCCATCAACGCGAGCCCGTGCACGATCGCCGCGACCAGATGCGCGCGTGCTCGACGCGCCGTCAGCTTGGAGTACACACGCAGCGCGTTCGGAAGGTCTCCGCGAATCGCCGCGTCGATCATCACCGCTTGCGTGTGTCGCTCCCAACGCCACAGCCACGCATGACCGAGCGGAGACAGCGCGGTCGCCCGGTGCGAGAAGCGCTCTGCCATCGCGCGCTCGACCTGCTCGAGGAAGTCCGACGCGTCGCTC
The DNA here is from genome assembly GCA_025362165.1 of Myxococcales bacterium. Classification (GTDB taxonomy): domain Bacteria; phylum Myxococcota_A; class Polyangia; order Polyangiales; family Polyangiaceae; genus JANYHY01. The sequence goes on from JANYHY010000882.1 coordinate 4,967, forward strand.
ATGTACCGCGCGAGCTGCGTGTCCGTGGCTTCGATCGGATCGGGCGATGACAACAGCGCCACGCACGCGGCGACGCTCGGCGCGTGATCCGTGCGGCGAGTGAGCAGCGCGGCGACTCCGTTCGCGCCACCCGCCATGAACGGCGCGAGGTGCTTGTCGAGGTCCGCGAGCGGACATGTCGCGACCAACCGCTCTTGCTCGGAGCTCGTCGGGGTCAGCGGGACGATCTTCGGCGGCGGGCCCGCGGGTGTACGCTTGTCTGCCCACGCGCGCACCGCGTCGTTCGCGACGCCCTTCGGCAGGTTCCGAAAGAGTTCGCCTTGCGCGTTCGGCTCTCCACGCAGCGCGGACGCGAGCGCCATCTCCTTGCCGTATGGAAAGGTCGTCTCGCGATCCAAGAGATCGAGCACGAAGGGCAGGGCGCTCGACGCGATCACCGCGGACACCCACGCCTCGGTCGTGTGCTCCTTCGCAGACGCGAAGATCACGCTGCGCGCGAGATCACCTTCCTCTGGAGATCTCCTCGCCCCTCGCCACGCGCCGAGTGCGCCGATCGCCCCGTCCGGACCGAGCTTGTGAACGAGCGTCGTGGCGAGCGCGTCCGCGCGGGCAGGCTGGATCTTCTCTGCGCAGATGGTCTCGAGCACATGCGCGACGTCGAGCACTTCGCACTCGCGAAATAGAGCGAAATACATGGGCGGCGTGAGACGCACGAACGAGACGAGCAGGCGCCTACGCGATCGCGTCGAACCCATCTGCTTGATCAGGCGGATCGGGTCGACGTTGTCTTGCTCCTTGAACAGCAAGAAGCCAACGGAGGCCTCCGGTCGCAGCATGAGCGTCGCGACGAGCGTCGCCTCTCCGACCCACTGCCGCGCCGCCACGCCGCGACGGCGGGTCTCGTTCGGGTGAGTCTGCTCGGTCAAGCGCGAGAGCACGGCGCCAATCATCGACAGGTCTGGGCCGCCCTCTGGGTGCGTGCAGATCGGAGACCACAGCAGCTCCAGGATCGCGTCTTGTGCGAGGTCATCGTCGTCCGTGAAGTCAAAGAGCTTCATCGCAGCGCCTTCGCGCTCAGCGCGAGGTATCCACTCCCAGTTCATCGCTGGCAGATGAAGCCGAAACAGCGTGGTGAGCGCGCCGCGACAGAACCCGCCGCGCAAACGCGCCGCGCGAACGATGGAGCACGCGCACCGCTCCGGCGTCGCAGCGAGGAGCTTGAACGACTTGCCGATGAACTTCTCGAAGGTGTCGTCCTTCGCGTTGTCCGCCCAGAAGAGATCCACCAGATCGTCGAGGTCGTCCTCTTGTTTGGCGATCGCCAGATCGTCGGGCCCGCTCGCGCGTGAGGC
>JANYHY010000012.1 GCA_025362165.1 Myxococcales bacterium
CGGCCCGGACACGAGCAGCACGTTCGATAGCGCTCCGCCACCGTGCAAGCAGGTCGACCCGACCTATTTGCCGACGGGCTGGATTCGCTATGACGACTATGCGCCGTGCACGGGATTCTATGTGCCGAGCGACAAGCAATACCTTCCGTCGCCTATCGCGTGGGAACCTTGTGACAGTGACGCTGGAGTGGGCGGATGTCGCAAGATCAAGCTCGATTGGGGTCCGCTCCCAACAGGCTTGATTTATCTGGACGCAGACGGAGCTGTGGCCCCCGACGGTCACGTCATTCTGATGACGGATCGACCATGGGCAAATTCATCGGGCGACTTGGACCACTACATGTCGTTGATCGCCGACGCCGACGGCCCCGTGTACTCGGCGATACTCACGACGGCATACAAGCGCTTCAACGTGGGAGCATACGCTCCCCCTAGCTTTGCGCCGCCACGATGGATACTCAGCGTTACCGAGAACCTCGACAACAACGTCGGCGGCTACTTGTTGGGAGCTACGAACAGGCCCAGCCCGACCCGTGCGAAGCGGCTGGGGGGCTACGCCGAACGCTCGGCGGTCGTGGGTGACTTAGGCGTTTTGGAGATCGCCAACAATACTTCGCTACCTTTCTATGACTTCGATACCGGCGCATACATCACGAGCGTCAACAAGGCGTCGCTGCCGCTGAGCTTCGAATGGATGTTCCATGACAGCGTCTTTTGGCAAGGGTACGCAGGTCACACCGCGAACGTGGGTCGTTGGGACAAGAAGTCGGGGTCCGTGGACTTCGTCGACTTCGGTCTGGATGCGCAGCACGGAGCAGGCAGCTTCGGCACGGATGGTACGGACATGGCTTGGGTGGAGGGCCACGGCACGAACGGTTTGGCGTTCGCTACCGCCGATTACTGGACATCGTCTTATACGACTGACAAGAGTCAACTGAAACCCCGGCGGCTGCGCACGGCGCCGGTGGCTGCGTTCATCTCGCAGCGAGTCGCAGTGGGGTGCGGGCGAATGGTCTCATGGAGCGCCTTTGGCGCGTGGATTGTTCGACTGAGTGACGGTTGGGGATGGTGGATTCCGAGTGGTGCGTGGGCGTGGCAGGACGCGCTCGCGGTGACATGTACTGAGGCATTCTTTCGAGTCATCTATCCGAGCGGGAGCACAATCGCTCGATTGCAATTCGACCAGCTCGGGCCCGGACTTCCGGCGGATTGAGGTACGTTGGCGTTTCGCAGGGTTTTAGGTCGCTCCGCGACAAAGTCGCTCAGCCCTTCTTTCGCCGAAAAATCCAGATCTCGGCGCCCGTGGACGCGTGCACTCGCTTGCACTCGAGCGGCCAGGGCAGCTCGCATCGCGCGCGGAGCCACCACTCGTACGAGCCTCGCTCGTGGACGAGCGCGTCGAAGGTCCCGTGTCCGTCGGGGTCGTTGCCCATCGCAAGGTCACGCGCGTCTCGACGCTCGCCTTCTGGCAAATACAGAAGCGCGAACGTCTCGCTCGTCACGAGCACGTCGGGCGCGCGCGCCTCCACGTCTCCGAACTTGCCGACCACCTCGGTCACGCCGGGGATCGGGCTGCGTAGTTCGATCGACTCCGGTCCGACGCGCGCGAGCGAGAGTCCGGTCGGCAGGTGCGGCATGTACTGCGTGCCTCCGTAGATCTCGACGCGCGTCCCTGGCGGAAGAGACTCGAGCGCGCGCGACGCTTGGTTGCGCGCGTCGACCACGAGTGTCATGTCGATCGACGCGACGTCGCGAAGCATCGGGAGCGACGCGATCGCCAATCCGGCTGCGATTACGGTCTTTCGCGCAGGCCATCGCTCGATCAGCGCGTCGACCGCGACTGCCGCGTAAGGCACGAGCATGAGTGAGAGCGGCAAGAGGTGGCGCTCCATCGTCCATCGCGAGGGCACGACGAAGAGGACGAAGTACGTCGTCGCGGCGACGAGAGGTGCCAACACGCGCGCGCCGCGACGCGCAGCGATGACGATCCCGAACGGCACCGCGAGCCACACGATCACGCTCGCGAAGATCGGCAGCGTTCGGACGATCTCTTTGCACTGCTCGATCGCGCCCGCGAACGTGTGCTCGTAGATCGTCCAGCCTTGGTTGCCGTCGCCGGTCATCCACGCGAGCTTCTTCCGAAACCCGCTCGGGTTGGTCAGTGCGCCGGACACCACGAGCACCAGAGCCGCCGAGAGCGCGATCGCCTTCGCGAGCCTCGGGTTCCAGAGCGCGCGCAGCTTCTTCTCCTTCAACAGAGGCGCCGCGAAGCACGCGACGAGCGCGTACCCCGTGAGCAAGAACGCGGATTGATCCTTGGTGAGCACCGCGGCGGCACAAAGCAGCAGCGCGCGGCGCTCACGAGGCTCGCCCGCGGCGACGCGATCGAGCTCCACCATCGCCCACGTGGTCCAGAACCAATACGGCACGTCGACGCTCGCGGTGTGCGCGAAGTACACGAGCAGCGGGTTCAGCGCGACGAACGCGGCGGCGATCAGTCCCGCTCGATCCGAAGCGATCCGCGACCACAGCCGTTGGACGTTGAGCACGACGCCGCAGGCCATGACGAGCGCGACGAGCCTCCCGACGACGCACGAGAACGTCATGTAAGAGGGAGAGATGAGCTCCTTGCCGAGCGCGTCTTGCGTGAAGCCGACCCGCAAGCCCGCCACCACGATCGCGGGCGACTGCAGGACCGTGAGCATCAAGACGTGCAGCGGCGGGTAACGAAAGAAGTGGCCGGGCGTCCATGTCTCGAACACCGCGCCGAGCGTGGAGGCTCGCGGAGAGACCTCGTCGTTCGACCACGCGTCCGTGCACGGAAGGTTCCACCACGAGCCGACGATGACGAAGATCGCGAACGCGATGATCACCCAAATAATAGGCTGTTTCAGCCGAGCGCGCATGATGCTCAGAACGGCGCGAGCTCGTCGTGCGGCGCAGGCGAGAGCCTGGCGGTTTCCACGACGCGCGACGCGAGCGGGTGGCCGCTGCGTACCTGCACCAACCAAAAGCCGAGCACGCTCAGCACGTCGCCGCTCATGTCGCGATAAGGCATCGCGAGCTTGGGGCGAATCCGCTCCGCCTCCGCCTTCGTGATCACGCGAGTCGACGCGACATAGATCGGGACGAAGCCGTGTTGCCGGCCGATCTCGATGTACTTCGGGAAGCGCGCTCGGTTCGGCTCACCGATGTGAGTCGTGAGGCCGCGCCACGCGGGCTCGGAGAAGAGCAAGAAGTCGAGGTCGTGAGTGAGTTGGTGACCGTGCGAGCGAAGATCGACCTTGTGAATGACCGCCGCGTCGGACGTGGTCAGCGCGGCGAGGTCTCTGTAGAGCCCGTCGAGATCCCGAACGTGCTCGAGCACGGCGCGCGAGATGACGAGGTCGAACGGCGGCTCGAACGCCTCGCGCGAACCATGTATTTTGCACCCATCGAGCAGCTCGCCCACCTTGGACTTTGGCTGCCCTGCCCGCTCGAGCAGCGGCTCGTAGATCGCGTCGAGGTATCGCTGGTCGCGACTGAGCACGTCGAAGGCATCCCAGCCGGCAAACTTTCGTGCGCCTTTGCAGCGGGCGAGCAGCGCGATCGCCTGCGTGTTTCCGGGCCCGATCTCGAGGACGCGCTTGTCTTGGAAGACGCTCTCCTCGCTGACGAGGCCGGCCTTCTTGGCGATGACTTCGTAGTCCGCTGCGACTCCTTCGAAGTACGCGAGCGCCTTCTCTCCATCGCGCCCGCGTCCGCGTCCTGACACGTTCGTGAGTCGCATCACCGCGTTCGCTGCCTTCGGCGCGTGCTTGAACGCGAGGTTGCGAGCGAGCAAATACCCGCCGACGCCCACCATCCACGCGCGCTTGACCGGTCCGACCCGCACGGGCGCGAAATACCACATGAGATGACGCAACGGTCGAGATGCGGTAGGACGCGCGACAACATGCAGTTGACGACCGAGAGCGGCGGGGCGCCCAAGAATGCAATCGAAGGCGCGCTCTCCGACGAGTGGCGCGACTACTTCATCCGCCTCGTCGAGCGTCCGCTCGCGATCTCCGGCCCGCGACGCGCGCTGCAGCACGACCTCGTCCACGCGCTGAAGCTCGCCATCGCGCCGACCTCCACGGTGCTCGAGGTGGGTGTTGGCTCGGGCGCCTTGCTCGCCGCGCTGCCGAACGCGACACGCTGGGGCGTGGACGCATTGCCGGAGGCGCTGGCCGCGGCTCGCCTGAAAGACCCGTCGATGCACCTCGTGCGAGCGAACGCGCTCGCGATGAACCTTGGCCGCAAGTTCGACGCGATCATTTGCGATCGACTCTGCCACACGGTGCCCGATGTGCAGCGCGCGCTCGAGCAGATGACCGCGCACCTGGAGGAGGACGGACGCATCTTCCTCACGTGCTTCAACTTCCTCTGGTCGTTGCCGCTCGCGATCGGTGAGCGCTTGGGCGTGAAGGTCCCCTCTCCTCAAGAGAACTGGTTCAGCGAATCCGCGTTGTCCGATCTCTTCAAGCTCGCAGACCTCGAGATTGTCCGCTCGGACGATCGGATGCTCATCCCGGCTGAAATTCCAGGGATCAGCGCGCTCAACCGCTACGCGTCCAAGCTGTTTCCGATGCGCACAGGCGCGCTCTACCGTGTCTACACGCTGGCGCGCTCGCGGCCGCTAAAGCCGAAGAAGCCCAAGGTCACGGTCGTCGTACCGGCGCGCAACGAGTCGGGCAACATCAAAGCGGCGATCGATCGCACGCCGGTGATGGGCTCTGGCACAGAGCTGATCTTCGTCGAGGGCAACTCCACGGACGACACGTGGCAGACGATCCAACGCGAGGCCCAATCGTACAAAGGACCGCTCTCGATCAAGATCATGCAGCAGCCCGGCAAGGGCAAGGGCGACGCTGTGCGAACGGGCTTCGCTGCCGCCACTGGCGACATCCTCATGATCCTGGACGCCGATCTGACCGTGGCCCCAGAGGAGCTGCCGAAGTTCTTCGACGCGATGGTCAGCGGCAAAGCCGACTACGTCCACGGCACGCGCCTCGTGTATCCGATGGAGGACGAGGCGATGCGCTTCTTGAACCGCATCGGCAATACGTTCTTCGCGGAGGCTTTCTCGTTCCTCCTCGATCGTCCGATCAAGGACACTCTCTGCGGGACGAAGGTGCTCTGGAAGAAGGACTACGAGCGCATCGCCGCCAACCGCGCGTACTTCGGCGACTTCGATCCGTTCGGCGACTTCGATCTGATCTTCGGCGCGGCCAAGCAGAACCTGCGCATCGTGGAGATCCCGATCCGCTACAAGGCTCGTACCTACGGCGAGACGAACATCTCGCGCTTCCGTCACGGCGTCTTGCTCCTGCGAATGAGCGCGTTCGCCGCACGCAAGATCACGTTCGCTTGAAGAGACAATATGGCAGTCGTCGACCTGCGCACTGATCCTCTGCGCGAGACTTACGGGCGCGCTGAAGAGACGCACTACGCTTGGCAGACGCGCGGGGCGTTCGTGTCGGAGCGGGAGAGAGAGCTCGTTCGAGGCTCGTTCTTGCCGATCCGCGGGCGCCTCTTGGACGTGGGCTGCGGAGAGGGCGCGACTCTGTTTCACCTGGGCGCTCCCGCAGACGCGGTGGGCGTCGATCTGTTCGCGGACAAGCTCGCGTTCGCTTCAAGAGAACTCCCAGGGTGCAAGTTCGTGCAAGCGAGCGCCACCGAGCTGCCGTTCGCGGACGGATCGTTCGATCAGGTCATCGTGCGTGACGTGCTGCACCACCTCCCGGAGCCGAAGGACGCGCTGCGAGAGATCGCGCGTGTGCTCGCGCCGAATGGTCGCGTGGACATCCTCGAGCCGTGCCGCAACAACCCGCTCATCTTCGCGCACGCGCTCGCGATCCGTGTCGAGCGCGGCGAGCTCAGGTCTACACGCAGGTACCTCACCCGCCTGCTCACGCCACGCTTTCGCGTCGTGTCGAGCCAACGACTCCAGCCGATGCCGATCCACCGCGTGCTCTTGCACCCCGAGATGGGCCGCCCCGCGCTCGGCGACGATCCGCTCGTTCGCGCGGCGATCTCGGCGTTCGAGGGGGCGATGGGCGCGCTCTTACCGAAGGCGTGCTGGGCCTACGTGCACATCCGCGCGACGCTCAAAAGCTGAACGTGAGCGCCGCTGTGCGCGGAGGCGGCGGCGCGAAGGTCTGCGGTTGCCCCACCGGCACTGGACGGTTGCCCACCACGATCATCGGGATGCCACCCCCGACGAAGAGCGCGCCGCCGACGAGGGGGACCGCCCAGATCGGCGCCGAGTCGCTGCTGCGGAACCCATTGCCGGATATCAGCAGGAAGAAGATCGAGCCGACGAAGATGGAGATGCCACCGATGACCGTGAGCGCCGCCCCACCCGCGATGAGACCTTGGCTCGCTGGCTCGGTTCGGGGCTTCCTAGGCTCCGTCTCCGAAGACAGCGAGGAGTCGTAGTTCGTCGAGCTCGTCGACAAGACGACCGTGGCCACCGTGTGCTCTTGCTCGCCGACGTCGAGGAGCGTGTCCACGTCGTTGCGATTTCGTTGGACCACTCGAACCACGTGTTTTCCAGCCTCGACGCGTCGAGTCTCGCCGGCGTGATAGACGGCTCCGTCCACCGTGATGTTGGCGATGGCGTCTCCAGGTTGAATCACGACGCGAACACTCCCGAGCTTGTTGAGCTTGGCGAGCTGCTCCTTCGCGCTCGCGCGGGCCTCCTCGAACGCTGGCGGGGAGCCATCGGGGATCGTCGCTCCCGCGAGCGCAATCCAGTCTTGCTCTGCGGCGTCGTAGTGACCGAGCGCCGCCTCGCACTCGCCCACGTGAAGCGCGCTCATCGGCGTGGGCTCGAGCGCGTACGCGCGGCGGAACGCAGCCAGCGCTGCACCATACTTGTGCTTGGCTTGCAGCGAGATCCCTTGCTCGAGCGCCGCGTGTGCTGGCGCGATCGCTGGCGTCGGAAGTGTCACGGGCAGCGGTTGCAGATCATCGGCGAGAGCCGGGGCCGCGACAAGAAGAATGACCGCGACCGAGGACAAGCCATGACGAAGCACACGCCGAGTATGCCACGTCAAAGGGTGCGCAACAGCCACGTGTAATAGAGCGCGGGCATGCGGCCGGGCAGGCCTAGGTTCTTGGCGCGCTCGATCGTGAATCCGGCTTGCGCAAAGCGGCGGCGCACGTCCGCGGGCGTCGTCACGTGGTGATCGTCGATGCCGTTGTATCCGATCGCCTCGAACAGCTTGGTCATCGCGCGGCTCACCGCGGGCATGCCGAGCAAGAACGTCCCGTTGGCGCGCAGCACGCGTCGGACCTCTCGGAGGCCACGCTCGTATTCGTGGAGGTGCTCGAACACGGAGAACGAGACGACCAAATCGAAGCGCGCGTCTTCGTACGGCAGCTCGTAGACGCTGCCTTTGCGCAGCTCTGCTCTCATGCCGCGCTCGGCGAGCGCTCGCGTCACGATGGTCGGATCTGCGTCGAGGTCGATGCCTTCGAGCTCGTCTACCGCAGGCGCGAGCGACGCGAGGACCGCGCCCGCTCCGTACCCGACCTCCAGCGCGCGGGGCCAGCGGCGATCACCGAGCATGCGCAAGCCCATGTTGATGCGCTCGCGGAACAGATACCCGACGAGCGGGCGTCTGTAGTATTCGATTGGGTCCGTTTCGCCGTTTCGAGGCAGGCCTCGGATCGACTCAGTCGTGAGGAGCGGCACGCGCGCGAGATAGCACGGAACGAGCTGATCATGCAGAGTCCTCCCAAAGCGCTCATCGTCGGTATCACCGGACAAGACGGCAGCTACCTGGCCGAGCTCTTGCTCGACAAAGGCTACGAGGTGCACGGCATCGTCCGGCGCGCGAGCACCTTCAACACCGGGCGCATCGATCACATCTACAAGGACCCGCACGAGAAGGGCGCCCGCCTGCGCCTCCACTACGGCGATCTCTCCGACGGGACCAACCTGCGCCGCATCCTCGAGAAGGTGCGGCCGAGCGAGGTCTACAACCTCGGAGCGCAGAGCCACGTGCGTGTCTCGTTCGACGAGCCGGAGTACACCGCGGATGTCGTCGCGACCGGCACATTGCGCTTGCTCGAGGCCGTGCGCGATCACATGGGCCAGGACCGTACCGGACCGAGCTCTGGCGTGCGCGTGTATCAAGCTGGCTCCTCCGAGATGTTCGGCAGCGCTTCGCCGCCGCAGTCGGAGAGCACGCCGTTTCATCCGCGTAGCCCTTATGCGGCGAGCAAGGTGGCGGCGCATTGGTATGCGGTGAACTACCGTGAGGCGTACGGGATGTTCGTCGCCAACGGCATCCTCTTCAATCACGAGTCTCCGCGTCGCGGTGAGACGTTCGTCACGCGCAAGATCACGCGCGCAGCCGCGCGAATCAAGCTCGGCCTCGAAGACAAACTCTACCTCGGCAACCTCGACGCAAAACGTGACTGGGGCTACGCGAAGGACTTCGTCGAGGCGATGTGGCTGATGCTCCAGGCCAAAGAAGCCGACGACTACGTCATCGCCACCGGGGAGAGCCACTCTGTGCGCGAGCTGTTGGAGAAGGCGTTCGGATATCTCGAGCTCGACTACAAAAAGCACGTCGAGATCGACCCGCGCTACTTCCGCCCTGCGGAGGTCGATCACCTCCTGGGCGACGCATCCAAGGCACGCACGAAGCTTGGGTGGAAGCCGAAGGTCACGTTCGACGAGCTCGTCACGATCATGGTCGACTACGATCTCGATCGCGCTCGACGCGATCTGGCCATCCGCGACTCGAAGATCCCCGGGCGCTCTGGCACGGAGCGCGACGACTGGTGAGCATGGGCGCGATCTTCGTCGCAGGACACGGCGGGCTTGTCGGCAGCGCGATCGTGCGGAGGCTGCAATCAGCTGGTTTTGGCGATCGGCTGCTGCTGCGCACGCGAGCGGAGCTCGACCTGATGGACGCGACCGCCGTGCGCGTGTTCTTCGAGCGAGAGCGCCCGAGTCAGGTGTACCTGGCGGCTGCGAAGGTCGGCGGCATCCTCGCGAACGATACGTTCCCGGCGGACTTCATCCGAGAGAACCTCCTCATCGAGACGAGCGTCATCCACGCCGCGCACCTCGCGAAGGTCGACAAGCTTTTGTTTTTGGGCTCTTCGTGCATCTACCCGCGGATGGCGCCGCAGCCCATCCCGGAGAGCGCGCTGCTCACCGGCGCGCTCGAGCCGACGAACTCGGCGTACGCGATCGCGAAGATCGCCGGCATCGAGCTGGTGCGGGCGTACAAGAAGCAGCACGGCATGAACGCGATCAGCGTGATGCCCACCAACCTCTACGGCCCAGGCGACAACTTCGACTTGAACAGCTCCCACGTGCTCCCTGCCTTGATGCGAAAATTCCTCGAGGCCAAAGAGCACGGCCTCGCCGAGGTCAGCGTGTGGGGCTCGGGCTCGCCCCGCCGCGAGTTCCTTCACGTGGACGACCTTGCGGAAGCGTGCGTCTTTTTGATGGATCGCTACGACGGCGGCGAGCCCATCAACGTCGGCGTCGGTGAGGACGTGAGCATCCGAGAGCTCGCCGAGACGATCGCGCGCGCGGTCGGCTTCGAGGGACGAATGGTGTTCGACGCGACCAAGCCCGACGGCACGCCGCGCAAGCTGCTCGATGTCTCGCGACTCACGCAGCTCGGCTGGCGCGCGAAGATCGCGCTGGTCGACGGGATCGCCGCGACGCTCGAGTGGTATCGCGCCCACCGGTGAGGCACGTCGATTGCGCGTGCCTTGGCCATCGCGTTGCACTACAAAACGGCGGTCAACATGCGCCTCGTTGCTTTTGGTGCCGGCTACGTCGGACTCGTCACGGGAACTGGGCTGAGCGAGCTCGGCCACGACGTGCTCGTCGTCGACATCGACGCGGCTCGCATCGAGAAGCTCAAAGACGGCGTGATCCCCATCTACGAGCCGGGTCTCACGGATCTCGTCCGCAGAAACGAGCGCGCGGGGAGGCTCACGTTCTCGTCGAAGGTGGAGCCCGGCTACGACGAGGCGGACATTTATTTCATCTGCGTGGGCACGCCGCCAGACGCGAACGGTGCCGCAGACGTCTCCGCGGTGATGGCGGTCGCTGACACCATCGCGGGCTTCGCGAAGAAGCCTGCGCTCGTCGCCGTGAAGAGCACAGTGCCCGTCGGCACGGGCGATCTGGTTCAGGCCAGGCTCACCAAGGGGAGCGTGCACCTCGAGGCGGTGTCAAACCCTGAGTTCCTGAAAGAGGGCGACGCCGTGAACGACTTCTTCCGGCCTGATCGCATCATCCTCGGCGCGGACAGTCAGCGAGCGGACGACATCCTGCGTGAGCTGTACGCACCGCTTCAGCTCTCCGGCGAGCGCGTCGTGATGACCGATCGCCGCTCGAGCGAGCTGATCAAGTACGCCTCGAACACGATGTTGGCGATGCGCGTGTCGTTCATGAACGAGC
>JANYHY010000081.1 GCA_025362165.1 Myxococcales bacterium
TGCGTCATGGACTCGGAGTGCGGCTCCGGCGCCTATTGCGATCACGACCCCCAGGGAAACGGCTGCGTCCCCAACATTTGCGGAACACCGCCTGATGGTGGCACCAAAGACGCAGCGCCAAGCGACGCCAAGATCGATTGAGACACATAGAGAGGCCACACATGCGCATCAAAACCAGCATCAGCGTCATCGGGATCTCGGCGATCGTCGCGGCGTGCGCCTCCAGCGCGGCTCCCAAAGATCCTCGCTTCATCGACGGCTTCCAGCCGCCCGCTCCTGCCCAAGGTGACACTCAGATCGTGATGCCCATCATTCGCGGGATCCCCGCGGCGAGCGAGGCCACGATGTGCACCTACATCGCGAACCCGTTCAACACGGAGATGGACATCGTCGCGAGCGCAGGGTTGCAAAGCACGTTTGGTCACCACCTGCTCTTGATGGACGTCGGCATGCAAGGCACCGCCGGAGACGTCCACCCGTGCGCAGACGCGGACATGAGTCACGCGCGCTTCTTGGGAGGCGCCACGGACGCCGCGCAGAACTTCGTCGTCCCGGACGGTATCGCCGTGCGCGTGAAAGCAGGCGGAAACCTGCTGATTCAGAGCCACTGGATCAACACGAGCACCAAGCCCACGGACGTGCAGGGCGTGATCAACCTCACCGCAAAGCCCGTCGACTTGGCGCGAAAGCCTGCGCAGACCTTCACCGTGTACAGCACGCAAATCAGCATCGCTGCACACCAACCTGGGCACGTCTCCACGGACTGCACGTTCAAGTCGAACATCGATTTCTTCTTGCTCGCGGGCCATGAGCACGCATGGGGCACTCACGTGAAAATCGAAAGAGTCACCCCGAGCGCCACGCTCAATCTCTATGACAAAGACTGGCAGCCTGATTACACGTCAGCCCCCCCGCGTCTCATGTTCACGGCAGACAAGCCGCTCTCTTTCAAGGCCGGCGACACCATGCGTGTCACTTGCGACTTCGACAACACGACCGACAAACCCATCTACTTCCCCAACGAGATGTGTGTCGGCTTCGGAATGTATTTCCCAGCAACCGCAGACATCGACTGCGCAGATGGTGTCTGGTCGCAGTGACCGGAATCTCTGCAACATAGGTGGTCATGTCGGCTCGTTTCGCGGTCCTTTTGGTGCTGATCGCTTGCGAAGACCACAAGTCGGCGCCCGCTGCGGCGTGCAAGAAGTTTGGTGACAACTGCGAAGTATCACCTGGCAAGCTCGGCACTTGCGTCACCAAAGACAACTGCTCGCAGGACTGCCTCGTATGTCAGTCGCAGCATTGATTGATGAGAGCGCCCTATCGCATAAGTGAGGCGGAGAGCGGAGGCGATCGCTCGCTCGTCATGTCCCTCACACAACGGCGCGCGCTCTCCTACGTGCCGCGCATCGTCGGGCAGGCGTTGTTCATGGTGTTGCTCCCCGTGCTCGCGGCGATCGCCTCGCCACCGATCGGCCTCGCGCTCGCTGCGTGCGGTGTCGCGTGGATCGTGTGGGACACTCGCAGGTGCGTGCGCGGAGAGTTGGTTCATATGAGCGTGCGCGCTACAAGCTTCACCGTGCGCGTCGGTGACGGTCCGACCCTCGAAGTGCCGCTCTCGCGCATCGTTGACGTGCGCCTGGACTCCAAGGTCGTTCACCACTTGGTCGGGCAACGCGCGGACGGCATCAACACGGCGATCGTCGGCGGACCGACGATGGCGAGCGACGCGAGTCGAATCGAGCTCGTGCTCTCCGACCGCACGCTGTTCCTCGGTGAAGAGCGCGCGTCCCATGGCCTAGCGTTGGAGTCGCTGCGCGCGATCCGCCTATTTTTGCGGCGCAACGGCTGGGTCCCCAAGGACGAGCGAGCCGCAGAGGAGCCCGCGACGAAGCGCCAAAAGAAGAAACGACCGCACACTAGGACACCTTGAACGACGGCGCGTGCCTTGTGCTGGAGACGAAAACAAGGTCTCATTTCACTATGAAGTCATTCTTGCAATACGCGGTGAAGCTTTCGTTCGTAGTGAGCTCCGCGGTCGCTATCACGATCGTGAGCTGCGGTGGTGACAGCGTGGTCGCAGCCAAATCGTGCGCCACTGGCGAATCGCTTTGTGGGACGGCGTGCGTGGACTCGTCGAGCGATCCCGCCAATTGCGGAGGGTGCGGGACCCAATGCAAGGCCGGTGAGGTGTGCAGCGCGGGCGCATGCGGACTGACATGCGCGGGAACCTCCACCAAGTGCGGAGCCTCATGCGTCGACACTCAAGTGAACCCTGCCAACTGCGGCGCGTGCGGCAAGACCTGCAATCCTGGTGAGGTCTGCAGCGCCGGGGGTTGCACCGCGCAGTGCCCTGCGAATCAAAAGCTCTGCTTGGGCGACGGCGGCGCAGTGTCATGCGTCAACACGACGACGGACAGCGCGAACTGCGGCGCATGTGGCAATCAATGTCCCGGCGGCAAAGTCTGCAATGCCGGCGCGTGCTCGGACACCTGTGGGTCGAACGTCACGCTCTGCCCCAATAACGGCAAGCCATATTGCGCGAACACACAAGTAGACAACGCCAACTGCGGCGCATGCGGGACGACCTGTGGCAATGGACTGGTCTGCATCGGCGGCAAGTGCGGCGGCAACTGCGGCGTGGGCGAGGTGCTCTGTCCGGCTCAAGACGGAGGCACGGCTTATTGTGCAGTCACTCAATCAGACAACGTCAACTGCGGCACGTGCGGGAACATCTGCGGACAGGGCCTGCTCTGCTCACTTGGCAAATGCGTCTCTCAATGCGGACAGGGCCTGACTCAATGTGGCAAGCAGTGCGTCGACCTCAATCGCGACCGTGACAACTGCGGTGGTTGCGGCACCATGTGCAGCGGCCAGACACCAGGATGTGGCAAGGGCAAGTGCGCCGCGTTCATCGACTATGGTCCCATGCACACGTTCACCAACCTCACGACCGATCACTACATCACGCAAGGCGGCTGCTCCAAGGGCCAAGGAGACGCGGTGGATGCCGCGTATTTCTGCACTCACTTCTATGGCAACAACTGCACGCCGTTGCTCGGGTACACCAAGCACACTTGCCCCAACCCCACCTATGGCAAGATGCACAAGAACGGCGGCTGCACCAGCAACGGCAATGACATCCCCGCCACGGCTTGCGATCAAGGGGCGTGCAAGATTGGCAATTGGAGCGAGGTCACTCAGGGGCTGAACAACCTGATTTGTCGGTGCATCTGAACACACCAGGTCTACTACCAGGTCGCGGTGCTCCCAGATTCGTCGTTCATATTTCCGCTGGCCAACTGCACATCCGTGAGCGGGTTCCTCTATGGGTACCGCAGCGCAGCTTCGCACCCACAGCCGCTGTCTGAGGCCCCGAATGGGTTTGTCCGAATTGCGGTGGCGAGCTCTTCGACGGTGGGCAGTGTCGGCTGCTCGGTGCACAAGTCTCACCTCACCGCGACAGACCGCATATGACACCCACCCCAGTAACCAGAACACCAACGTTGCGGTCACCTGCAGCGAACGTGCCCGAGGCAATCTCGAGGACGTGGGTGCTCAGGGCGCTCGATGGAAGGCTCCACCGTGGACCGTCGTTGACACGCGATAATGGTTGATGGTCCCACGACACCTGAAAGGGCAGCGATCCATACCAGGTTGTCACGACCGCTTGGCAGTTAGGTCCTATTGTTCCAGGTACGTCTAGACGCGCAGCTCCCATCGTCCACCGAAACGGAATGTCGCCATCCCGCTCTACGCGCGAGAAGCCATCGAGCGCGGCTGAATCCAGCGCGATCACGAGATTTGGTGTGAGGGGTGACACGATGACGCGAGGGTCTGCGATCCTGACTGCGATGTCGTCGCGCAACCACACGTTCATGAAACTGATGCCGCCCTCACGCGGAGCGTCTTCTTCGGGTCGGCTAGAGTACGTGGGATACGAGGTAGCGCGATATCCACGACTTAGTGGTTCGAGTTCGTGCAGCCATTGTGGTGTCAGTGTGTTTAGGTATCGCTCGACGAGCACCGCATCGCGGGTGATCTCCCAGCCAGTGTAGTTCGCCATCGGCGTGATAGAAACTTGCGATTGCGTCCCATGAGAGATGGCGTCCGGTTGGCGTGAGAGTTCATACCCAATCCCACCCTTGCCACGGAGAACCTGTCCCGGAGCTGGTAGGTGCGCGGCCACCTTGTCGTTGAGGCCCGTCGCATCGATGACCTGCAGATCGTCGTCATAGTACTTCGCGCGCTGGTAGTCGGTTTGCGCCAGAGTGTGGACTCCGAGGTCACGCAGGTGCCCGACGCCATAGAGCTCTCGACCCCCCAGGCCGCTCGCAGTGTCGCGCGGCCAGATCCTCATCTCGCCACTACGATGAGCGCACCACAACGAGCCTACAGTGAGCATCGCCATCACCGTGGGAGCCAGGAGCCGCGCTCGCCCGCGAAGCCCAATGCCAGCGACGATCAGCGCAATTAGACCTAGAGTCGTACACGGCGCGAGAAAGCGACCGAGTCCCCAGTACAGGTCTCCGCCCGAGACGATGACGGCCGCGAGACTCGCCAGCGCCGCACCCGAGAGAAAGAGGAACGCACGTTTTGCCGGGGCGCGCCATGAGAAGAGCAACAGCAACGGCGACAACACCACAGACGCCAGTGCGGGTATCGCCCACGTTGGACTCACTAGGACAAAGCTGTGAACATAGTTCACTCCGTCATGGATCTCGCTCCATCGGGAGTCGGACGTCTTTGCGTAGTAGGTATTGGGCGCCCAGTAGCCGAAGCGTATGATGTGCCACAGCCAATATGAACCTAGTACGGTCGCGGCGATCGCGATGGGCAACGCGAGCGCGCTGAACGCGAGCCTGCCGCGTTGGGTCCACACGAAATAGCCGGCGGCCATCACCACCAAAGCGAGACCCTCGGGGCGCGCGAGCGCAACCAAGATCCACGAAGCACCGAGCCAGACGCGAGCGCGGAGAGAGAACGTTCTCGGCAGGAGCAGCGACGCTACGGAGACGAGCACCGTAAGAAGAAAGAGCGGCGTCTCCAGCAACATTTTCGCACCCTCGGCGCTGGCGCGATTGGTCGCCATCGCAAACGCGGCGCACGCTGACAGCACTGTGGCACCCGCCGACGTCAGCTCCCCGAAACGCCTCACGAGTGCGTAGGTGAACCAGTAAACACAGAGCGTCGCGATGAGGAGCGAGGCGAAAGTGACGAGCCAGTCAAGCGCGAACAGGTCGCCGCTTAGCACCTTGTAGAGGCCCGCTTTGAAGACCATATCGAGGATGCTCGTGCACCCATCCACCGGACCTTCTTCGATGTTCCAGTAGATGGATCCAGATCGCGCGAAGTGCCGCACGTACACGAGCAGGATGAATGCGTCGTCGAGGTTACCCGCGATCGAAGTCGAGAATGATAGCGTCGCGAGCAACAACGCAACGGGAGCGATGATAGCGCGATATACTCTCGCTCTTCCCCAGTGACTCATTGATTAATGTCGACGGTCCTGGCGACAGGTTGACACAAGAGCGCGATCGCGCGGGGGTCGGAGATCGTTTTCTGCTTGGACGCGTAATGCGTACCTGTATGCTCCGTCCCCATCGCATGCGACACATCAAGCCCCATTCTCTAGTCTTTGCGTCATTGGCGCTCTTCGCGTGTGGCGGCTCCCCGCCCGCCAAGCCGCCCGTGGCCGAGGGCCCGCCCGTGCAGAAGACGTCCACGATCTCGGATCGGAAAGAGGTCGCGATCACCGTCTACAACGGGGATTTCGGCCTCGTTCGTGAGGTGCGAGAGATGGACCTCGGCGAAGGGCGCATCTCGCTGGAGTACCGCGACGTCTCATCGCAGATCGAGCCCCAGACCGTCACCATCAAATCCCTCTTGCCGCAGAAAGACGACGACCCCGCGTCGATGAGCGTGCTCGAGCAAAACTATCGCTACGACCTGTTGAGCCCTGAGAAGCTCCTCGAGAAGTACGAGGGCAAAGAGATCAAGGTCTACCGCTGGAACAAGGAGAGCGGCAAAGACGAAGAGCACACGGCCACGGTGCTCAGCACCAAGAACGGCACCATCCTCAAGATGGGAAACGAGATCACCTACGGATTCCCAGGTAGATACTCCTTCCCAGAGGTGCCGAAGAATTTGATCAGCAAGCCCTCGTTGGTGTGGCTCGTGGACTCGCGCGCCAAGGCTCAGAAGATGGAAGTCACCTACCTGACTCGCGGGTTGGGTTGGCAGGCGGACTATGTCGTCACCATCGGAGACGAGGCCGCCAACAGCAACACCAGCAAGGCCGACATCAGCGGTTGGGTGACGCTCAACAACCGCACTGGCACCTCCTATGAGAACGCGAACCTCAAGCTCGTCGCCGGAGACGTGCAGCGGATCGCCAACAACCGCGGCAACAACAATTACCGCAGCGCCACAGTCCCCGCGCAGGGCGGCAAAGACGGCTTCCGCGAGGAGAGCTTCTTCGAATATCACCTCTATCCGCTCGATCGGCCCACCAACCTGCTGGACAACGAGCAGAAGCAGGTGAGCCTGTTGGCCTCGCGCAGCGTGGACGTTCAACGCACCCTGCGCTTCTTCGGACAGCAATATTGGTATCGCGGACAATATGGGCAGCTTCAATCGAACCAGAAGGTCGGCGTCTATCTGTCGATCGACAACTCGGAGAAGAACAACCTCGGCACCGCGCTGCCCAAGGGCACCATCCGCGTCTACAAGGCGGACAAATCCGGACAGAAGCAGTTCGTCGGTGAAGACGCGATCGACCACACGCCGCGCGACGAGAAGGTCAAGATCAAGGTCGGCGAGAGCTTCGACGTGGTCGGCGACCGCAAGCAAATGTCCTATCGCGTGATCTCCAGCTGCGTCTCGGAGAGCGACTGGGAGATCTCCCTTCGCAATCACAAAGACACCGCGGACTCGGTCACTATAGTGGAGCCCATAGGTGGCGATTGGGAGGTGTTGACGAGCAGTCTGCCGTTCGTGAAAGAAGATGCGAACACGTTCACCTTCGAGCCAAAGGTCCCGTCCCGCGGAGCGGTGAAGGTGACCTACACCGTGCGGGTGAAGTGGTGCTGATCATGCGAAGGCTTGCGATCGCCCTGTTTTCAGCGCCGTTCGTGTGCGTGACGAGTCAACTGTTGGCTCAGCAAGCCGCGCCCGTGAAGTCCGCGCGCTCCACCTCTGCGCAGCGGGAGGCCGTGAGCATCACGGTCTACAACCAGAACTTTGGGTTGGTGCGCGAGGTGCGCAACATCGACTTGCCCACTGGCAGATCCTCATTGGAGTTCAGAGACGTCTCGCAGAACATCCAGCCCGAGACGATCGCCATCAAGTCCTTGAGCGGCGGTGGCTTCAGCGTATTGGAGCAAAACTATCGTTATGACCTCTTGACCCCGGAGAAACTTCTCGAGAAGTACGTGGGCAAGAAGGTCAAGGTCATCCGCTGGAACGAGAAGACAGGGCACGACGAAGAGCAAGACGCTGAGGTGCTCTCGGTCGCTGGCGGCACCACGCTCAAGATCGGAAACGAGATCACCTATGGCTACCCAGGGCGCATCTCTTTTCCCTCCGTGCCCGACAACCTGATCGCCCAGCCAACGCTCGTGTGGATGTTGGACAATCAGGCACCCAAGCAGAAGATCGAAGTCACCTACCTCACGCAGAACATGACGTGGGACGCAGACTATGTGTTCGCGATCAATGACACGGACACCATCGGCGACCTCAAGGGGTGGGTGACGCTCAGCAACAACACGGGCACCACCTATGAGAACGCGGAGCTCAAGCTCGTCGCGGGCGACGTGCAGCGCCTGCAGCGGACCGACACCATGCCGATGGGCGGCGCGATGGCGGCGCCGACCACGACTGGGTCGACCGGCTTCAAAGAGGAGAGCTTCTTCGAGTATCACCTCTACACTCTGCCCCGCCCCGCCACGCTGCTGACCAACGAGCAGAAGCAGATAAGCCTGCTGGAGGCTCAAGGCATCAAGGTGGACAAGCGCCTCATCTTCTATGGCGCAGAATACTATTATCGCGGCAGCTATGGGCAGGTGGTCTCCAATCAGAAGGTAGGTGTCTACCTAGATTTCGAGAACAAAGAGTCCAATCACATGGGTATGGCTCTGCCCAAAGGCACAGTGCGCGTCTACAAGGCGGACAAGAGCGGCGGCCGCCAGTTCATCGGAGAGGACACCGTCGACCACACGCCGCGCGACGAGAAGGTCCGCATCAAAATGGGCGAGGCGTTCGACGTCGTGGGCGATCGCAAGCAGATGAACTGGAAGTCGCTCGGCAGCTGCGTGAGCGAGTCAGACTGGGAGATCAACCTCCGCAATCACAAAGACACTGCAGTGGACGTGGAGGTCTACGAGCCCATCGGCGGTGACTGGGAAGTCCTGAGCGAAAGCCACCCACACACCAAGAGAGACGCTCACACTTTCACGTTCAAACCTCATATCGACGCACGCAAAGACGTCAAGGTGACGTACCGCGTCCGCGTGAAGTGGTGCTGACATGAACCGCAGATTCCAGCTAGTCAAAGGCACTCCACGACGCCGAAGGCCTGTTGATGTCCACCGAAGGTGGCATCAAGTTTTAGGCCTCGCGGGCGTATGCGTGACGAGTCAACTGTTCGCGCAGCAGGCTCCGC
>JANYHY010000091.1 GCA_025362165.1 Myxococcales bacterium
CCTGCTTCCCAGTTCAAGCCGCGTCGGTCCCCGTTGTTGACGCCGGAAGCCGCGAAGCCGCCGTTGTACGTACTCGATGCAGACGCCACGCCGCCGTTCGCCTGCGACAGCAGATTGACGCGCGCAGGGCGACGCGCCAACGCCAGAGTTCCCGCATACGCGGAGCTCGCGAGCGTGACGAGCGCGAACACGGGGCGCAAGTCCAGCTCATCGCGCTTGAGCACTCCAAACACTCCGAGCGGCCAAGCGCCGTCGCCGCCGGTGTCTCCGCCGCGAACGCCAAACGCGAACGCCGAACACGCGACACCAAAGGCGAGTCCTCCCGTCATCGCGGGATCGAGCAGCCATGTTCGGCGGGAGTAGCCACTTGCCAGCAGTCGTCGAAGCGGCAGAAACAAGCCCGCGATGAGCGCCGCGCCTGCGAGAGCGATCAAGAGAGAGGAGAGCCCGAGCAGAGCGCCAGACTCGGCAGGCGCACCAGCTCCCAGCTCGCCGCGGCCCACGTTCGCGAGCGCGACCAGCGCGACGAAGCCAACGACGATGAGGAGGGGCACCGCCGCAGCCGTGTGCGTGCGCGTCATCACCGGCTCGCTGCGCATCTTACGCAGGCGCGACAACGGCCCTTGCACCTCTCCTGGCTCAATCACGTAGTGCGCGAGCGAGAACGCTACGCCGATCCCGAGCGCTACGGGCGCCAACACGCCCGCCTCCGCGATGAAGAGTCGAGACGCCGACTCGCCAGGAACCGAGCGAAGCGCAGAGCGCGCCTCCACCGCAGCGACCACGATGCCACCGAGCGAGGCGCCGATCGTCGACGCGAGGAGACGCTTGATCAACGCGAACACGCAGCGATCACTTACTAGCGATTGGCGCGGCGCGCACGCGCGAGCGGATGTGCCGCGTCGTAGGTTCGCAGCAGGTGCTCCATCGACACGTGCGTGTAGCGCTGGGTGGTCGAGAGCGACGAGTGTCCCAGCAACTCTTGGATCGCGCGCAGATCGGCGCCGCCATCGAGCATGTGCGTGGCGCAGGTGTGGCGCAGCGCGTGCGGGTGGAGATCCGCGCGACCCGCCCCCAACGCGCCGAGCTCGTGCACCGTCTGCTGGGCCGCGCGCGCGCCGAGCCGTTGGCCGCGCTGGGAGAGCAGGAGCGCCGTTGGGTGCTGTGTCCCTCGACGAGAGACGATCTCGCTGCGTCGCCCGACATACGCTCGCAGCGCCGCGATGCACTCGCCACCGAGCGGCACGATGCGCTCTTTGTTGCCCTTGCCGAGGACGCGCGCGCGGGCCGAGTCGAGATCGACGTCGCCGAGGTCCAGCCGTACGACCTCTCCGACGCGGAGCCCCGAGCCGTAGAGCAGCTCCATCAGGGCTCTGTCGCGAAGGCCACTCGCGCCATCCTTGTGCGCGGCCTCTACGGCTTGCTTGGCTGCATCGACGGACAGCAGCGTAGGCATCGGCCGGCGCACCTTCGGGCTCGCGAGCTCGTCTGCCGAGCTCTTGGTGATGATGCGCTTCTTCAACATCCACTTCATCCAGCTGCGAGCAGACGCGATCATTCGGGCGATCGAGGCGGGGGCGTGCGTGCGCGCGAGCTGCCCGAGCCAACCGCGGAGAGCGTAGACATCGATCGCTTCCACCCCACCGTCCACCCGCTTGTCTGCGAGGAACGTCGCGAGGCCGTCGAGGTCACGCTTGTACGCCGCGATCGTGTGTGGAGAGGCGCGGCGCTCCGACGCGAGGTACGCGACGTAGCCGGTGATCGCGGTCGCGATGTCCACGCTTCACAGCGTAGGCCGAGGACCACCTCGCACCAAGAAATCCGCTACTGTGAGGCCATGCGCAGCGCCTGGATCGTCGTCGCGGCGCTCGTTCTAGCGCGTTCGGCGTCGGCGGACGAAGACGCGCCCGCGCGTACGTCGGGAGACGTGACGCGCTCGTTGGCAGACCTCGCGGTGGGCTTCGGGCTTGGCTCGCGCCACTTCGCGTATCACGATCCCATCGGGACGAACCTGCGCCCGTACGACGTCGACGGCGCGCCCATGCTCGCGATCGCTGTCTCGCTGAGCCCCTTCGCAGACACACGCGTGATGAAGGATTTTGGCTTCTACGGCGACTTCGAGAGCGCGTTCGCGCTGCAGTCTAGGACGGCAAGCGGCGCTGCCGTCGGCACCACATGGTCTCGGTACGACGTCGGCGGTCGCGCGCGCTTGCGCCTCTCGGACGGACCTCGTCCCGTCATGCTCGGCGCGTCGCTCGGGTATGGCCTCGAGCTCTTTCGCTTCACGGACCCTACGGCGATCGATCCGGAGTTGCCGAGCGTCGCGTATGGCTTCGTGCGTACGATGCTCGACGCGCGCGTGCCCTTCGGTCCGTTCTCGCTCTCTGTTGCGATCGCGTACCTGCATGTCGTGGCAAACGGTGAGGTAGGGCTCCGGACGCGGGGGACGCAGAACGACGGCGTAGAAGCGTCATTCGGCGGCGCGTTCGCGTTGGGTGGCGGCTTCGAGGCGCGCTTGGCGGGTCGCTACACGCGCTTCTTCTACTCTTTCGATCCGAGGCCCGGAGACGCCTACGTCGCTGGTGGTGCCCTCGACCAATACTTGACAGGTCAACTGGCGCTCGCGTGGGTGTATTGATCGTGCCAAACGCACGAGCAATTCCAGGTTTTGTCCAAGCGACCCG
>JANYHY010000113.1 GCA_025362165.1 Myxococcales bacterium
TCGGAGCCGGCGAGAGTCAGCTCTCCCATTCGAGGGCACCTTTCTTCCACACGTAGATCAGGCCGACGACGAGCACGACCAAGAAGCCGACCATCGTGAAGAGGCCGTTCCACCCGAGGTCGCGAAAGCGCACCGCCCACGGATAGAGAAACACGACCTCGATGTCGAAGACGACAAAGAGGATCGCGGTGAGGTAGAACTTCACGCTCAGCTTCGTGTGCCGGGCGCCAGAGCTCTCACTCCCGGACTCGAACGGCTGCATCCGTTCTTCGCTGAACTTGGCCTTTCCGCCCAGAAAGCGGTGGCCGAAGAAGAACGCGCTCGCGAGCAGCGTCGCGATGGCGATGATGAGGATGATGGGGGCGTAGGCGGCGATCATCTAGAAAGACCCACTCGGTTGGTCTCGGCAGGAATACGCCCAATCGCGGGCGGCACGCGGAGAACCGGCCGGATGTCTAGTGGCCGCGCCGTAGGGTGTCAATTGAAGCTGGCCCGTTACCCTGCGCCAAGTCGCGTTGCCTTCCACGCCGTGAGCGCGGGGCCCAGGGCGGCCTCGAGCTGTTTGAGCTCGGTGGTGAGCTCGCGCTCGCTGACTCCCGCTTCGACCGCGCTCCTTAGGCATGCGTAGGCGGCGACGTGCTTGTTGCGTCGCATGAGCGCTCGACCGAGCAGCGGCATGACCTCTTTTTCGGGGCCGCCGAACGCGATCGCGCGGCGCAGCGGTCCGATGGCCTCGCCAGCACGATCAGCGACGAGCAGCGCCTCGCCGAGGCGGCGAAAGAGGTCCGCCGCAGCGAGCCCCTCTTGCGCGTATTGGATGCCGATGCGGAACACCTCCTCGGCCTGGTTCACCTCACCGAGGTGCACGCACGCAGAGCCAAGCAGGCCGAGCCCCTTCGAAATGAGCGCGCGCGCATCTGGGGCGAGCATCTGCCCTTCTGGCGTTCGCAGGAAGATCGCGAGCGGCGCAGGCCACGCGCCCAGCAACTGGATGACCTTGGACCACTCGCCCTTGAGCGACGCGGACTCGGCCTCCGCCACCTTCGACAGGTCGATCGCGCTGCGCTGACCCGCTTGTGCGCGATCGAGCTCCGACTGGACATGCGCGCGAACGCGAGCTCGGAAGTGCGGGACGTCGAAGACCTCTTCTTCGCCATCGTGATTGGCGCTCAGGGTCGCCCCGTCGCTCGTGACCGTGAGCTTGCGAAGCGAATAGCCGTAGAGCGGGGCGAGCAGGAGATAGCGAACGCCGATGAAGAGCTGAATCGCCTCCGTGTCCGTCTCGCGAGCCGGCGGCGGATCATCGCGATCCTCTTCCACCAACAGCGCGCCGACGAGGCGGCGGCGAAAGTCTGCGAGCGAGAGGCGCTGGGGCTCGAGGTCTCCGTCGTCAGTCGCGCCCACGACGAAGTCCACGAGCGTCTGATCGGGGTTACGCCGATCGACCGTCAGCGCGGTGATGCGCGCTCCTACGATGATCGAGAACGCGAAGAACCGCTCTCCAACGATCTCGCACAGCGCCTGAAAGCTGCCGATGCCCTCACCGATTCGCTCGAACCAACCGTCCGTGCGAACGGCGTCGAGCCCGAATTCCTTCTTCGTCGCCATGAGGGCCCACGACGCTCTCACACCCAGCCCGCCGCGCCAAGAGGAACGACGGTGGGACGCAATTGCGTGTCGTTCGGCGGTCGGCGAGGCACCGCGTCCTGCCCCGCGTCATTCGTGTTTCGGCGTTGATCGTGTGCTTGCGCGTGAAACGAGAATGACTGACAGTGCGCGCGGCATGGCTGTTGCTGAGTGCACGCAGTTCGCGATCACCCGCGTCGTCGCGCTGATCGAGCGAGCGAAAAAGTGAGAGGTTCGATGCGCGGTCTCAATCCAACAGTGAAGCTCCCACGTGATCGTGCGAAGACGACAGCGCGGCTGCTCGGAGTTCTTCTCGTGCTGGGTTGGCTGTTGCGCTCTGCGAGCTCGCGCGCGGACGAGATCGTACCCGTGGCCACAGAGCTGCCGCCTACGCTCACGCTCGAAGAGGCGATGCGCATCTTCCGCACGCGCGGCCTCGACCTGTTGATCGCCGACGCGCAGGTGCGCTTGGCAGAGGGACAGGTCATCGCCGCCGCTGCGATCCCCAACCCCATCTTCAACGGCTCGGCGGGGAACTCGATCACATACGCGAACACGGACTACACACGCACCAACTGCCTCGTGAACGGCGCGACGTGCTCGCCGTGGGTGTTCAATATTGGCGTGAGCGACTCGGCCGCGCTCTCCGACACCATCACCGGCAAGCGTGAACTGCGCCAGCGCGCCACCCGCAGCGCGCTCGCCGCCGCGAAGCTGAACAGAACAGACGCCGAGCGACAGCTCGCGTTTCAAGTGAAGACGGCGTTCATCGACGTCGCGGAGTCGGAGCTTCGCTACAAGTTCGCCAAAGAGATCGACGCGACGAACGTCACCACGCTCCAGAAGTTCCAGGACCGCTTGAGCGGCGGCGCCGTGAACCTGGGCGATCTGCAGCGCATCGAGACTCAGAAGCTCGAGGCCGATCAGCAGGTGGACAACGCGCTCCAGAACCTCCGTCAGTCGCGCGTGACGCTCGCGCTCTTGCTCGGGGTGCGCGGTCTCGTGCCCGACTTCGACGTCGACACCGCAGTGCTCGACTACTCCGTACCGCTCCCGCTGACCGACGCAACGGAGGTGAGCCTCTTGCGCATCGCGTTCGATCATCGCCCTGATTTGAGTCAGCTCGGGTACCTCATGGCGTCGTCGCAAGCGCAGATTGAGCTCCTCAAACGCCAGCGTGTCCCCGACATCACGCTGGGCGTCAACTACGCGTGGGGCGGCTTCGGCGGTAACTCCACGAACGGCCCCGTCGGCCCGCAGATCCTCACGTTCGGTTTGTCCGTGCCGCTCCCAGTCTTTTATCAACTCCAAGGTGAGACGAGGCAAGCAGAGGCGGCCTACGACGCCAACACGCTCTTGCACGCGAAGCTGACGTCGCAGGTCGTCAATGACGTCTCGAGCGGCTTCGCCTCCTATGTCGGCTCCAAGCACCTGGTCGAGCGAATGGAGGGACCGCGCAGAGCGAACGGCGGGCTCTTGCAGAGCGCGAAGGGAGCGTTCGACATCATCGCGATCCAATACGAGAGCGGCAGCGCGAACCTCACGGACTACCTCGACGCGCTGCGCACGTACATCGCGATCAAGGGCGAGTACTTCGGTGACCTCACCAACTACTGGACGGCGGTCTATCAACTCGAGCAAGCCGTCGCGATGGACCTCCGATGAAGCACTTCACGTTCTCTCTCACGATCGCCCTATTTCTAGCCTCGAACGTAGCGTTCGCCGAAGCAGGCGTCCCTCTCGACGGAC
Source organism: Myxococcales bacterium (assembly GCA_025362165.1). GTDB lineage: Bacteria > Myxococcota_A > Polyangia > Polyangiales > Polyangiaceae > JANYHY01. Next base: position 3,376 of record JANYHY010000113.1, read on the forward strand.
AGGCTCCGCAAGAGGACGCTGGCGCCGATGGTGGCGTTCCCCTCGCGTGTGATGGTGCGCTCTGTGACACGACCAACGGGGGGACGTGCGACGTCGCGCCCAACGGTCTCCCCGCACTAGGGCTCGGCGGTGTGTTTGCGCTCGCGCTCGGTCTCTCGGCCGTCGTCATGGGCGTTGCGCGCCGGCGCTCGTCAGGCAGGTACGTCAAGGAGGCACGACGATGAAGCGCGCATGGTCGCTGGCGATCGCTATCGCCATCACTACGCCGAGCGCGACCGCGTTCGCGAACCCGCCGCCTGCGCAGACGGAGGTGCACGTGGCCCCTGCCGTGGACGTCACGCTCCCGGACTCGCCGCCTGCGAGACGATGGGTCGCGATCGAGCTCAACCCGGTGGCGCTCATCCTTGGCAAGATCAGCGCGAACGTGATCCTCGTGCCGATCGATCACCACGGGATCGTGCTGAGCCCGTTCTTCGCGTCGACCACCACTGAGCCAATCTACGTCTACGACGCGGCGAGCAACCCGACTCAGTTGCCGCAGCAGTCGTTCACCGGCGGAGGCGGCGAGCTCGGCTACCGTTACTACTTTGGTCGAGGAGGCCCGCGAGGGCTATTTTTTGGCCCTTCGCTCGTGATCGCAGATTTCGTCAGCAAGGCGCAGAACGGCGACACGAAGAGCTACCTCGCGTTCGGCGGCGCGGCGGACATTGGCTTCCAAGCGCTCGTGTTCGATCGACTCTCACTGTCGCTGGGCGCAGGCCTGCAGTACCTCGCGACGTCGACGACAATCCCTCAACAACAGTTCCCCGCCGATGTCTTCGCGAACTCGGGGCTCAGGCCTCGAGCGCTCGCGTCGATCGGCTTCGCGTTCTAGAAGAGGACCATGCGCCGACCCATCACTCTCGCCCTCGCGCTGTTCGTGGCGTGCTCGAGCGACAAAGTGGGACCTCCGCCCGCGCCGCCCGTGAACTGGGCATCGCTGCAACCGCAACCGAAGCCGGACGCCGGTCAGCTCAAGCCCACCGAGCGTGAGGCGCTCGTCGCATCGGCGTACGCCAAGGCGCTCGCAGATTTCAGCATGCTGCCGAAGGTCTTCGGCGAGAGCGCCAACATGCGCTTCGGCGAGCAGAAGGCACATGGTCGCGAGGCCGTCGTCGCGATGCACGAGTCGATCTTCGGCGCGTTCGCTCAGCGCACGGTCGCGACGTCGCGCGTGTGGATGAACGAGCGCTACCAGGCCATCGAGTTCAGCGTCACCGGTTCGCAGACGCGCGATTGGATGGGCCTCGCCGCGACGCAGAAACAGGCCACGATCAAGGGGATCATGCTCGTGTGGACGAGCGACGACGGCACCATCGAGGACGTGCACGTCATGTTCGACGTCGCGCAGGTGAAGGCGCAACTCCTCGGCTCTGGGACCCAGGCGACGTCACCTGCGTCGCGCGTCTTCGAGAGCACGTCCTCGCCGGACGAAGCGACGAACGCGCAGGTCGTGCGTGATTCGCTGGATGCGCTCGAGGTCCGCACACACGAGTCTCAGAAGCTCGACGGGGGCAAGGCCGCTCCAGTGATCGAGGGCGAGGCCGGCTACCTCTCCACGTTCACCGATGACGTCGAGCTCTACACGGGGCGTCCCGAGCCGCTGCACGGCAAGGACCAAGCGAAGGCTCACTTTCGCTCCATGCGCGCGTCGATCGGTGGGCTCGACACGCTCGTGAACAACGTCCTCAGCGCGGGGCCGTTCGTGATCGTCGAGTACAAGATCAGCGGCGAGCAGCAGGGGCCGATCGGCAACATCCCGTTCAAGAGCAGCCGGCTTGTCACGCTCAACGTGATCGACGTCGTGGAGCTGCGCGACCACAAGATCGCGCACGTGTGGAGATACGACAATCCGAGCGACATCCTCAGCCACTGAGCCGCGCGCACGTGACAAAACGATGAAGCCCTCGGGCGGTTTGCCGGAGGGCTCCATCGTGGAAGCAATCGGTCGGATCTGCAGGCTTGCCTTCTTGCAGATTTCTCGCAATTGATGCCGCCTTCGGCGGACACCAACGGCCTTCGGCGTAGCGGAGGTGCCGTTGGCACGCCCCAGTTCACGCGTGCGAGCCGCCGTTGGCACCGTTCGTCCCGTTCGCGGCTGCGCCGCTGGCGACGTGGTGCGCCGCCTTCGTCGCGCGCTGCTTGTCTGCAGCGAGCGCCTTGGAAGACGCGCTCTGCTTACGAGCCTTGCGCGGCTTGAAGCCGAACTCGGTCAACACGGTGCTCTTGGGTCCGTACTGGTTCTCGACTGCCTTTTGAAGGCCTTCGAGCGCCGGCTTGAACTCGGCCCGCATGACGCGGTCCTGTTCGACGAACTGCTTCCAGGTCGCTTTCGCAGCTGATCCATCTTCGAGCACCTTGAGATGTTCCTCGAGGTTCTTGATGAGGTCAGCAACGTTGTACGCCTGGCCGCTCAGAGACAGCGTCTTCTGTTTCCCGAAATACTTCTTCAGGCCTTTGATGACGGCTAGCTCTTCGAGCTGGATGCCAGATCTGGTTGTAATACTCATTTGATTGATTACTCCTTTCTAGAACGCCGCCTCTCACCATGAGCTGCGATCCCGCGTTCATTCTCCCGTCGGCCGGCGCGATGGGGTGTTGCGTGGAATCGTTCGATGGTCGACTTTCTTGTTCGCCGATCGACCTCCGTCTTTCGGC
>JANYHY010000134.1 GCA_025362165.1 Myxococcales bacterium
ATTCGCGTAGTTTGAATAATATGTGGTGCACTTGGGAAACCACTTCGATGGCGTACGCTCCACGTGGTAGTCGAGCGACGCGAATGGTGTTGGCGCTGCCGATCTGCCGCTCACGCCGCTCTGCCACGGAAGAGTCGATCCGCTCTTCAAATGGACGGCGTCAGCGCTTGCGGACTATCAAGCGACCGCGAGCCAGGCCGCACACGGTAAGCTGGGGGGCGCGCGCGGGCAGCTCGAGACGCTTCGCTTCGCGTTGTTCAAGACCGGTAACGCTGGGCCGATCGGGCACTGCTCGATCAACGATCGCTTCAAGAAGGCGTGGGCCCCGCTCAAGCAGCAATTCGATACGCTCGAGGCGCAGATCATTGCCGCCGAGACCGCGAAGGGCGTGCAGTTCGTGTCGAGCGACAATGGCCCGACGAACCCCGCTGGCTACAAGTACCTCGACAAGAACGGACAACCCGCCAGCCCGATCCCTTGATCAAGACTGCGAATCATTGGCTGCCAATGGTGTCGGTCTTGGTCGTCGCTAGCTGTTCGAACGTGTGCGGCCCGCACGACGTTGCGCTCGATTCGGACGCAATAGCACTCGAGCCATCGATCCCCGATGTGGTGCTCGACGGCGCGCGATCGTCCGTGGTGACCCAACTGAAGATGCCCGATGCGTGCCTAGACATCGCAGCCGACTTCGAATGGCGCGTGCGACACTTTTGCGACCAGACCAAAGACTGCGATAGCGACACCCTCGACGCGGGTGAAGTCACAGTTTGGGACGAGCAGAAAGAGGACCTCAACGGCGATGGCGTCGACGAGGTGGTTCGTGGCTTCGGCATTCGAAACAGCGATAAAAAAGAAGTCCACGTCTACCTCGGCGGCGCGCAGCCGTGCGCAATGCACCTCGAGTCGTTCGACAGCACCTTCTCCGTCCTTGCAATCAAGCACGCTGGATGGTCGGACCTCACCTTCGTGGACGGCGATTCGTTCTGCGAAGGCATCTTCGGGTGCGGTTGCAAGGCATCGGAGACCTTCTATGTCCACACGATCACCGGATACGTCGAAGACCCGACACGCAAGGTCGAAGGTAAAGTGGGCCACTGCCCACAGATGGATGACCCTTGCAAGAAGTCGAGCGACTGCGCGCCGACCGGAATGGTTTGCATCGACGGCAAATGCGCACCGAAGCGCTGAGCGTCACGTCGCAAACACGGCTATTTCGATGTGATTCGAAGCGCAGTGGGCGCGTTTGTTATGCTGCGCGCGCAGATGAACAAGCGCTTGTTGATCGTCGTGAACCACGCGGCGTTCTTCTTGTCGCACCGCTTGCCGATCGCCCTCGGCGCGCGCGCGGCGGGCTACGACGTGCAAGTCGCGGCGCCTCATGACCAAGCCTCGCCCCACATCGCGGCCGAGGGCTTCCCCGTGCATGACGTCCGCTTCACGCGCTCGGGAATGAGCCTGCGCGCCGAGCTCGGGACGCTGATGTCGCTCGTGCGCTTGTACCGCGACTTGCGACCAGACCTCGTCCATCACGTCTCGCCGATGCCGATCTTGTATGGAGGTGTCGCGGCCCGCGTCGCCCGAGTGCCTGCGGTGGTCCACGCGGTCTCTGGCATGGGCTACGTCTTCACCGTGCAGACGCTCCGCACGCGTGCGATGCGGCGCAGCACACTTGCGGGCTACAGACTGGCCGCAGCACACCCAAACAGCGCGCTCATCTTCCAGAACTCAGACGACGAGAAGACGATCGGACGAACCCGCGCGCGAGTCGTCGCAGTGATCGGCGGCGGCAGCGGCGTGGATCTCGATCGCTTTCGTCCCGTGCCGTTGCCAAAGGACGAGCGACCCATCGTCCTATTGCCAGCGCGAATGGCGTGGGACAAAGGGCTCGGCGAGTTCGTCAGCGCAGCACGCGTGCTTCTCGCGCGCGGAGTGAAGGCGCGCTTCGTCCTCGCAGGCGCCGGAGATCCGGAGAACCCGGAAGTGGTGACGGACGAACAGCTTCTCGCCTGGATGAAGGAGGGCGTCGTCGAGTGGTGGGGCCATCGAACCGACATGCCGGAGGTGCTCGCGAAGTCCACGCTCGTGTGCCTGCCCTCCTATCGTGAAGGAAAACCCAAAGCGTTGATGGAGGCGTGCGCGGTGGGTCGCCCGATCGTGACCACCGACGTCCCCGGCAATCGCGACGTGATCGGCGGCGGCACGCACGGCGTGATCGTTCGCGCGAGAGACGCACGCGCACTCGCTGTCGCGATCGAAGCGCTCCTGTCCGATCGTGAGCGACTCGAACGCATGGGACGCGAGGCCTCGACGCGCGCCAAAGCCTTCGACCTCACCGACGTGGTCGCGCAAACGCTCGCCGTCTACCGAACGCTGCTCACCTAGGCAGCAACGTGCGAGACCGACGAACTCAGTCGTTCTGTCTGCTGATCGGAAATCACGGACGTTCCACGCAGGATTTGGCCTCGTGATGAACAGGTCTTGAGCTGCGCAACCTCACCACCGTATGGTCGTTGCATGACCAATCAATCGATCACCGTGCTCGCGCTCGCATTTGTCTTCACAGCGGGGTGCAAGAAAGACACTCCAAATGCGGTCACGACCACGTCGGCCACGCCAACGGCCGTCGCCTCGGTCGCCGTGCCGAAAGACGACTGTGCCGCTGGGTACACGAAGATCCCGAACCCAGGCTTCTGCATCAAGCTTCCCGCCGGTTACGTTGCGGATCCCGTCGAGACGAAGAAGGACGACAGGTATCCCCTCTCCATGGACTTCGAGAAGAATGGCAGCAAGTTCGACGGCTTCACGATCCGAGCTGGCACCGCGCCGCTGGCGGACGTGAAGGAGAGCAATTCATTTTTGCTCGATGCCAAGAAGTACAACGTGAAGGGCTCTGGAGACCTCCTCGGAGGCAAGGGTTGGTGGGTCTACTCGTGGGGCAAGGGTGAGAAGATGGGCACCATCGCGGTCGAGGTCCAGGGGCCCAAGTACGTCATCAGCTGCGAGATGGGCGCGGAAGACGCGAAGGCGCTGCAGGAGACGCTCGACATCTGCAAGACGATCACTCTTCTCGGCGGCTGAGAACGCCGGCCTGAGCGCAGCCCGCGACTCTGATAGGCTACCGAGGGAATGACGACGCCTGTCGTGCAACTCGGTAGGTACACCCTCCACGCCGAGTTGGCGTCGGGCGGGATGGCCACCGTTTATCTTGGCAGGCTGCGTTCGGATGCAGGCTTCAGTCGGACAGTCGCGATCAAGCGTCTTCATCCGCACCTCGCGAAAGACCCTGATTTCGTCGCGATGTTCCTCGACGAAGCGCGGCTCGCCGTGCGCGTCCAACATCCGAATGTCGTGCCGACGCTCGACGTCGTGCAGAACCAAAACGAGCTCTATCTCGTGCTCGAGTACGTCAACGGCGAGCCGCTCTCGTCGCTGGTTCGTGCAGCGAGACGCGCCGGTCACACGGTGCCGGTGGCTGTTGGGGCAGCGATCATCGTCAACGCACTTCACGGGCTTCATGCAGCACACGAGGCGCGAGACGAACAAGGCAACCCGCTCTGCATCGTGCACCGCGACGTGTCTCCGCAGAACATCATGGTGGGCGTGGATGGAGTCGCGCGTGTGCTCGATTTCGGCGTCGCGAAAGCCGCGAGCCGATTGCAGACGACGCGCGAAGGTCAGCTCAAAGGCAAGATCGCCTATATGCCTCCGGAGCAACTGAACGGCACAGTGACGCGCAAGACCGACATCTACGCAGCGGGAGTCGTCCTCTGGGAGACGCTCACCGGTCGTAGATTGTTCGAAGGCGAAGAGGTCGTGCAGGTCAACGCGATCATGAACGAAGTGATCAAGCCGCCGAGCGCGATGAACGCCGATGTGCCGCCTGAGCTCGACGCTGTCGTGTTGAAAGCCCTGAGTCGAGACATGGCCATGCGCTACGAAACCGCCGATGAAATGGCTCGCGCGATCGAGGTGGCGTTGCGAGTCGCCAATCAAGGTGACGTGCGCGAGTGGGTGCTCGCGAACGCAAGTGCGTCGTTGGAGAAGAAGCGCGCGGTGGTGGCGGAGGTCGAGTCAGGGAGCATCCCGAGCAATCCGATCGCGGAGATCTTGAGCTCTCCGCACCTGCCCATCCTGGGTGAGTCGAGCTCTCCGAGCACCGCGCGCCCGGTTGAATCTTTCATCACGCCGCCACCACGAGCTTCTCGCGTGCCGATCGTGATCGCTGTCGCGGCGGTGTCGCTCGCTGCGATCACGGCCTACTTCGCATTTGGTCAACGCGCTCCCGTTTCTACTGCTGCAGCCGTCTCGCCGATTGTCCCTCCGCCCACCGTCGCGCCATCGACTCCAATCGCATCGAGCGCGTCGGTCACCGCAGACGTTCGCGACGCTAGCGCGCCAGCTTCAGTCGTAACTTACACACCCACCACAAGACCGACGAACGTACGCGTCAAACCCAAGAGCTCGGACCCCGATGACATCACGTCGCTCACGGACACTCGCAAGTAGCGTCCTCGCAGTCGCGATCGTGCTCGGTGCCACGAGCGCGCACGCGCAGAACGGCGCTCTCGCCGAGCAGCTATTTCGCGAGGGAAAAGCGTTGATGGAGCAAAAGAAGTACGCCGACGCTTGCCCGAAATTGAAAGAGAGTCATCGGCTCGATCCCGGGAGCGGCACGGTGCTCCTGTTGGCAGCGTGTTGGGAGTCGAGCGGTAAGTTGGCGAGCGCTTGGGGCGCTTACGAAGAAGCGGTGGCGCTCGCTCGTCACGATGGAAACACCAAACGCGAGAAGGCTGCGCAGAGTCGCTCACGCGCGCTGGAGAGCAAGCTCGCTCACGTGAAGTTCGACGTCGAAGGCGCCACCGTCCCAGGCCTCGAACTTCGTCTCGATGGTGAGCTCATCGGGAGCGCAGGTTGGTCGAAGCTGCCCATCGATCCAGGGACGCACTCGGTCGACGTGAGCGCGCCGGGAAAACAGAAGTGGTCGGGCACGTTCGTCATCAGCACCGAGAGCGGCGCGGATGTGATCGAGAAGGTCCCCGCGCTCATGGATGTGCCTATCGTTGCGCCACCCCAAGTGATCGAAACTCCCGCCAAGGCCATTTCGACGACTCCACCCGTTGCGTCGAATTCACCCTTGAAACCTACCGGAATTGCGATCGGCGTGGTGGGACTCGTCGCCGTCGCGACAGGCTCGGTGCTCGGCGGTCTCGCGATCTCTGCCAGCAGCGACGCAAAGTCGCGTTGCTCGTTGTCGAGCTGCACGGACGCAGACGCAGTCAACACCAACAATCGCGCCAAGACGTTCGCCGATGTCTCGACGGTCACGCTCATCGTCGGCGGCGCTGCGCTCGTCGTAGGGATCGTGCTGTTCGTCGTCGCGCCCAAGTCCGCGGAGAAGGTTGCATTCTACACTCATATGGGCAACGGCGCGTTCGGTGGTTCGTTTTGAACCGCGCGCTCAAAGCGACTCTACCGATCACGATCATCGTCGCGTTCGCTGCTTGCCGGCTCGTCGCGGGCATCCAAGATCTTCAGCTCACCGATAGCGGCACCACATCCACGGAAGGTGGCACCTGCGCGGACACCACACAAGACTCGGAGAACTGCGGCGCGTGCGGACACCGTTGCCTCGGAGGCGCATGCAAAGCTGGAGTCTGTCAGCCAGCGCTCGTGTTCGCGCGCGCAGGCGATGTCGCTCACCGACTCATCGTCGACGGCCCTGATCTGTTCGCGGCGTTCTCGACAGGTGTGTTTCGCTGCGCGACCACGGGTTGCGGGACCACGCCGACGGCGCTCTACACAGTGCCTATGTTGTCAAACGCGACCGTGCTCGATCTCGCGCTCGATCAGGCCAACGTCTATTTCTTGCTGGATCCGACGATTCCCGACGACGGTAGCGTAACGCCGAACAATGACGGTGGGCTTTGGTTCGTGACTCGAGCCGGCAAGACAGCAAAGCCTCTCTCACTCGGCTCGCTCGGCCCCAAGAGCCTCGCGCTCACGGGCGCGACGCTCTATTGGACCGACACTGGCGATCCGAACGCCGGCAACATCACGTCGTCTTTGTTCTCTTGCCCCACTCTTGGTTGCCCGAAGCCCACGGTAGTCGCGACCGCGTCTACGCTCGTGGGCGCAGTCGTCGCGGATTCGCAGAACGTCTACTTCACGTCCGATGCGACCCTTCCGGACGGTGGCATCGTAGGAACACTCGCGAGCTGTGGCGTGGGCAAGACCTGTGGAAGCAAACCCACGCTCCATTACACCGGCAGTCTCGTCGACAGCGCTGGCGCCATCGTCTACGACGGCAAGACCTTCTACGCGACGTCGGTCGCCAATACGATCGGCTCGATCGATTCTGCAGGCATCGGCAAGCTGCTCGCGGCGGGGCAACCAGCGCCAGGAATCGCTGTAGACGGTCAATTTGTGTATTTTACACGCAATGACACCGGAACGATCAATCGCCTCCCAATCGCCGGTGGTGTCGCGCCAACGATCTTGAGCACGGGTCAATCGAGCCCAACGGAGATCACGACGGACGCTACCGCGATCTATTGGTCGAACGATGGCGACGGCACTGTGATGCGCCTCGCGAAGTAGACGCGTTTTGGTAGCTGTCGCAGAACCCAATGGGGTTGTCGCTCACCGAAGTTGAAGCAGCACGTTGTCCATGCGTGCACGCAGCGATGTGCCTGGCCCCACGCTGTAGGTGATGCCGGTTCGAAGGGTGAGGGGGCCGGTGAGAGTGATCGCCTTCGGCGGCTGTGGGGCGAGCGCAGACTTGCCGTCGATGTTCATCGATACGCTTGGCGCGGCGAGGTCCAAGTCGAGCTCGATGTGGAACCACGCGCCGGGAACGATCGTGAACGTCAGGTTGGATGAAAATGCCATCTGCGGCCCGCCGTCGCTTGGGGACTGTTCTTGGAGAGCGAGCTGATGGTTTGCCACCGTGTGGAGGGTGAGGATGTAGCGGCTCGTATCAGGTCCGCTGCCGATGCGTACGCTCGCGAAGAAGAGCCCTCCCGTCGGATCGTCTTGCTCGATCGAGGCGTCGAACTCTAGATGGAACCCTTTGGTCGTTGACCCGACGTTCACGTATGCGTTCGACTTCATCGAGGCGTTGGTGGCGTTCGCTGGCACGCTTGCCAATAGAGACGACGGCGTCGATACGGATGCGTCGGAGTCGATCGCCAGAGTCGTGACATCTGGTGGCGTGCGCTCGGAAGACGGCCACGCGACCGTGAGTGGCTGGCCGTCGTCGAAGTCGTCGCAGAACGACGCGCCCCCCGAGCTAGCTGGATGGCCCGCGCAGAATCCGACGTGTGAAGCGTCCGAGCCGCCGTCGACAGATGCGTCGCTCCCCGAGAAAGCGCTCAGCGAAGGGAACGCGCCGCATCCCACGAGGCTCGCGATCGCCGCTGCGCCTAGCCATCGTGTGACATGAGCCGAGGACGAGATGCGCATCTCGATCCCCAAGCTCGCGCAACCCGGCGACGAACGCAAGCGGCCGCTCGGGTGACTGACGTCGTGCAGGTCACGCAAGTGGAAACGGATGCGACGAACCCTCCAAGCTCCTACGATGGCCATCATGAGCAATGAGAAGAACGCCCAGTCCGCCGCCGAAGCGTGGCTCTCGCTCGTGGACGCGGGAAAGTATTCGCAAAGCTGGAGCGAAGCGGCTGCGTCTTTCAAGAGAGCCATCGATGCGCCCGGCTGGGAGAAGGCACTCGACGGCGTGCGGCCTGCCCTCGGGGCGATGGTCTCGCGAACGGTGAAGTCGGCAACATACGCGACGACTCTGCCTGGCGCGCCCGACGGAGAATACGTCGTCATCGTGTTCAACACGAGCTTCGAGAAGAAGGCGAGCGCGGTGGAGACCGTGACTCCGATGAAAGATCCAGACGGACGATGGCGAGTCTCGGGCTACTTCATCAAGTAGTCTTCGGCCTTTCGCTCGAAGCTCGCGCGTGTACGCTGCTGGAGCATGGTGGGCTCGCGCTTCAGGATCGGCGTGGCTGTTTCGTGCGCAACGGTCGGGTGCTCGGTCATCACGTCGGTCGATGGGCTCGTGCCGAACGACGCATCGTTCGACTCCGCATCGTTCGACTCCAGCGGAAGCGACGCAAACGCGATGGACGTCAAGAGCGACGTCACGCCGGGTGCGTGTGGAGCGATCCACGGGCCAAGCATGATCATCGTGCCCAGCCTCAACCCCGCGGGCAGTTACTGCATTGACTCGACGGAAGTGACCGAGGAGCAATACCAACAATTCCTCGACGCCAAGCTTCCCCAAAACAGTCAACCGTCGTTCTGTTCGGCCAACACGTCGTTTCAGCCAGACCTGTCACAAAACCAATGCGCACAGCATCCTTTCGACCCGACGAACGCGCCGAAGCTTCCTGTCGTGTGCGTCGATTGGTGTGATGCCTACGCGTATTGCGCGTGGGCCGGAAAGCGCCTCTGCGGTGAGATCGGACGAGACGCAGGCGCGGTGGACATCCAGTTCGCCAACACTGCGGTGCACGATCAGTGGTTCAACGCTTGTTCAGCCGAGGGCAAACACGCCTATTGTTACGGAGACACCTATGACGGCAAGGTCTGCAACGGCGCAGACCGTTCCCAAGACAAGTTGCTCCCTGTTGGCAGCCTCGCCAAATGCTTAGGTGGCTATCCTGGGATCTTCGACATGAGCGGTAACGCTGGGGAATGGGAGAGCGCATGCTCCGACGCCGCGCCCGACGGAGCGGTGCAGTGCACGGTGCGTGGTGGCTCCATCTCGGAGCTGAGCGGCCAGCTCACTTGTAACCAAACTGACATTCAGACCCGGCCCACTGCCAGTTACAACCTCGGCTTTCGCTGCTGCGGCGACCTCTGACACTACCGCTCGCAACAGGACTCCAGAGCCAATCGGTTACGGCTGCGCTTCGCAGCAGCAGGCTTGCGCCGAGTATTTGTAGCCATTGCCGTTCACGATGATCTGCGTCGTGGGCGACGTACTGCACCCGAGGTCGACATATTGGTATGCGCCCGAGATGCTGTTGAACTGGTAGGTCGCCATGCCGCCGAGAGCGCCAGCGTTGGTGCCGCCGTCGCTGCCGTCGTCGTAGACCAAGCCCTTGTCACCAAAGCCGTTGAGCTTCTTGGTGCCACACGCGGGAGCACACACCATCGGCTTGCCCTTGTAGGTCGATGCGGCGCAGACGGTGTCGCATGTGAGGGGCGTCTTGGAGCCGAGCGCACCAAAGCGAGAGTCGTTCGTGGCCAGGCCGCACGTGCCGCGCGCACAGCTCGTCGGGTCCGTGCTCGGGTTGCCCTTGGGGTACGAGACATTTGCGCTCGCACAGTCGGACGAGACGAGACACATCGGAGGTGCGGCGTCCGCTGCCTCGGAAGTGTCAGGAGCGCTCGAGTCCGCAATGGGCGTGACGCTCGAGTCTGGAGCCGCGGCGCCGTCGGCGGTCTGCGCGTCCGTGCCCATCACCTCGGGCGGTAGTTGGGAGGCGTCACCGCTGCAGCCACAAATCAGCACGATCGCAAGCGAAGCTAGGCAGATGTCATTCATGCACCTCAGACGGGACCCCCTAGAGAACCTCCTCCGGATATCAACGGACATCCGCGGTTACGTGCCGAGTCCGCACGCAGCAGCGACCGAAGCTCTGGCCGACGTTCCGTCTTGTGCTCCGTGATAACCTGGGTCGTATGCGCAAAGTGCTCTGGTGCATCATGGCGACGATCGCCCCTGCATTGGCGTGTGTTGGAGAGGCCGCGGTCCCTACGCCTGCAGCGGTCGGCGATCTGAACGGGCCCTGCTTTGCGAACGGCACGTGCAACGCCCCTCTTTCGTGTGGCGTCGTCAAAGGCGTCGCCAGGTGCGTTCCGGTCGATGACGCCGCTGCGCCTGTCGACGCGAGCGGTGATGTCGCCGACGCTTCGCGCCTCGTCTGCTCGATCTCGCCGCCGAGCTATCCATGCAGCGGCTCGGACTCCTACTGCTTCCTCGATGGGTGACTGTGCAGCCGAACGCAGTGCAGGGGATCGCCAACGTCAACCTCGGCGTGTGCGTGAAGTAGCACGGCCGCGCCAATGAGTAGAGAGCTTGACGGAGCCCTATCGACGCGCGCGCCGACGCAAGACCGCAGCGATGGCTAGTGCCATGAGCCCCGCGGTGGTCGCGTCGCCGACCCGCTGACCTGCAAACGTCTCGCACGCGCATCCGCTCGAGCCGCCTGTCGTGGACTCGCCTGTCGTGGACTGGGCTGAAGCCGGGCAAGGGTTCGTCCCTGGCACGAACGCGGTCGCGACATGCAATCGCTCGATCGATCGCTGCGACCCCTCGGGTTGGAGAACGAGATCGGTCGCGAGCGCGCTCGCTGGCAAGGTAGTCCGCAGTCGCACGACCATCGCGTTCTTGTGCAAGTTGGCAGTCGCTACGCGATAGTCATCGAAGCGATCGCAGGCCGGTACCTCGGTCATGCAATTGCCCCCGGAGTCGGGAGAGGCGTCAGTCATCGATCCGTCGAGCTCGTTCGCGTCGCTGGATGCGTCGTCAATCGAAGAGTCCGAAACTCCGCCGTCGGGTACTGGGCACGCGACCGTCTCAACGCGGCCCTGACATGTCTGCTGGTAGGCGCTCTCGAGAGCGGTGGTGCCGAAGAAGGTCCCCGAAGAGCCAAAAGGCGAATTGGATGCGAGTTCGGTCACCCAAAGCGGTTTGCTCTTGGTGAGCGCATCGAACAATGTCGCGTAGTTCGAGCTCGACTGCCTGCCGTCCCACACTAGCTGCGTGTCGTTGATCGTGGCGTTGTCGAACGACTTCGCTTCCCAGCGACCTTCACCGAGTACATACAGCTCTAAGCCTACGTTTTGGCCTACTCCAGCGGCCACCATACGAAGCGGCAATGTCGGACCGGCGCCAGGCATGCGTATACGCACGGGTTGCATCGCATTGACTCCGACGTTGGGTCGAAGCTTGAGCGCGAGAAAATCGAATCCCTCTTTGGTGTACTGCGTGAGCAGTGGAGCGATGGCTGTTGGGATCGCGTACCCATTGGCCAATAGCCATTGGTCAATCGCGTCTCCATTGGTCGAGCGTAAGACGACTGCTTCATAAGGACCGACCGTCTCTTGCGTCACGACCGTTACGTCGTGATTGCCCTTCACGGAGGAGTCCATGACTCCGCCAAAAGAGTCCGAACTGAACTCAGCAGAGGTTGTCGAAGCACCGCAGCCACCGCCGCCTCCTCCGCCACTCGACTGGCTCGACTGTGGGAACCCGCAATTGGTCGGAGGCGATTGGATCTGCGGATCAGTCACTGCGTCGAGCGCCGCGAGCCATGCGTCGTGCCCCAGTTCGACCTTCACGCCATCATGGACAGGGAGCACCCAAGCGAACTCGCCAGGGTCTCCGCTGTAACGCACCTGGTCCCACAGGATTGTCTCCGTCGTGGAGATGGAGAGCGCCATGCGATGCGCCGTGACCACACTGATGGTCTGGTTCTGATTGACTGGCCCGTGAAAGCAGCCTCCGCAAGCGCGCGCGTCGCGAACGTAACCGAGCGACGCGACGACCGCAGCAGAGAGCAAAGAAACTCCAAAGCGATAAGTCATAGTTCTCCCCAAACGCATCGCAGCGACACTGCTGTCAGGGTCGGATGGCCGTGCTGCGTCAAAACCATCGCGAAACGTCCCGGCTCGCGTTCCACTAGCGAAGACCATGCCGAGCTTCGGTTGCACTATCCGTCGCACGGCAAAGAAGATGTGCTCGCGCTGGGAGAAGATGTGCTCGCGCTGGGAGTTCGTTCAGCGGCAGTCCCGCACGCGTGCGCGGAGGGTGATGATGCTACCGGTCGAGGAGCGCATCAATCGGTTTGCCTGCGGTCTCGTCTTCGTCTCTTGGGAGATCCAGCAGCTCGCGTATGGTCGGCGCGAGATCGGCGAGGTGCACGTCGTGTGTCTCCACCTTGCCGGCGATGGAGATGCCTGCGCCCGTGGCGACGAGCCACACGCGACCCGACTCGGGCCACTCGCCGCCATGCTCACGAAACGCTGAGTTTCTGCCGTGATCGCACGTTACAAAGATCGCAGTGTGTCTGCCGCGCTTGCCCATCTTCGCGAGCGTGCCTTCTAGCTTTCCCAAGAACGCGTCTGCGGCGTGAAGAGCACCGACATAGCTCGCGAGGTCTCCGTGGTGCGCGTGCTCGTCAGTGTCGCCGAGCCCGATGAACATCAGCTTCGGTCGCTGCCTGGCGAGCACGTTCAGCGCGACAGGCATGGTGAACGCGTCTGCGCGGTACTCGCCCGTGCCTGGCCATGACGGATAGCCGCGAGCTTCACGCAACCACAGCTCGGGCACTCCGTTGGCGCGCATTCGACCCGTCGAGAAATCGATGCCGGCCAAGGTGGGCGACGCCGCATAAGCGATCATCTCCCACGAGCTCACGACCGCCACGTGCTCGTCGGGATACGCCTCTTTGGCTTGATCGAGCATCGTCGGGATCTTCACCGCGCCGCAGAAGTTGGTTTGGCAATCCTTGGGCGGTCTGCCGGTCATGATCTCCGTGTAGCCAGGCAGCGAGAGATAGTCGGGACCCGAAGCGCGCATCGGGCCAAAACCAGGCGCGCCGACGCTCGAGCCTTGTTCGGTCGCCCAACGACTCAGGTTCGGCACGAGCTGCTCGGGATCGAGCACGGGCACGCGCGCGTCTCGCTCGTGGAGCTCGCCGGTGCCTTCGAAAATCTCTTGCCATCGCACGC
>JANYHY010000150.1 GCA_025362165.1 Myxococcales bacterium
GGGGGTGGAGAAGATCGAGATGGTTCCGATGCGCAACGCGATGAACGAAGTCCTCCGCGACGGCTACACCGAGGATTGCCAGCGCGGCGTGGACAAGTGGAACAAGGAGCGTGAGCCGGTCCGGCAGCCCGCGCTTCTCCAGCTCCTTGTTCCACTTGTCCACGCCGCGCTGGCAATCCTCGGTGTAGCCGTCGCGGAGGACTTCGTTCATCGCGTTGCGCATCGGAACCATCTCGATCTTCTCCACCCCCTTCTCGAACACCTCCATCTCGTAAAGGCTCTCCTTGCAGACGTGCTCCTCGAATTTCTCCTCGAAGGCGCGTCCCTTGAGGCCCTGCGCGAAGAAATTCGCGGCGTTGGTGGAGATCTCCGAACCGAACAGGTCGAGCGAGACCGAATACCAGAGGTTGAGCGCGCGCTGGATGGTGGGCAGATCGATCCCTCCCTGCTTGCGCACGTCGCCCGTCTTCATCAGATCCGCGGTACGCGAAACCACGCGCTGCACGCCGGTCTCGCCCACGAACATGTGGTGCGCCTCCTCGGTGAGCATGAAGCGGCAGGTGCGCGAGAGCGGATCGAAGGCGGACTCGGCCAGCGCCAGCAGCTGGTACTTGCCGTCGCGATCGGTGAAGAACGTGAACATGAAGAAAGAGAGCCAATCCGTGCAGGGCTCGTTGAACGCGCCGAGCAAGCGCGGCTTGTTCGCGTCGCCGCTGCGTCGCTCGAGCAGGGCCTCCGCCTCTTCGCGACCATCGCGACCGAAGTGCGAGTGCAGCAGGTAGACCATCGCCCAGAGGTGGCGCCCCTCCTCGACGTTCACCTGGAACAAATTACGGAGATCATACACGGATGGACACGTCTGCCCGAGCAAGCGCTGCTGCTCGACGCTCGCGGGCTCCGTGTCTCCTTGCGTGACGATGAGTCGCCGCAGCGTGTTGCGGTGCTCGCCCGGCACTTGCTGCCAAACAGGCTTGCCGTAGTCGTCTCCGCACGCGATGGTGCGATCCTTCACTGCGTCGGTGAGGAAGATGCCCCACCGATAATCAGGCATCTTCACGTAGTCGAAGTTCGCCCAGCCGTCGGACTCGACGCTTATCGCGGTGCGTAGATACACGTCGTCTTCCTGAAAGCCGACGGGCCCCATCTCTCTCCACCAGTTGATGTAGTTCGGTTGCCAGGCCTCGAGCGCGCGTTGGAGGCGCTTGTCGTCCGAGAGGTGGACGTTGTTCGGGATCTTCTCGTCGTTGACTTGACTCATGGGTTGCCTCAGGTGCGTCGGAAGTCGAACTCTGCGCGTTCGGGTTTGCCGTAGAGAGTGAGCGCGCCCTTTTCGCCGACGGCGTTGGGTCGCTGGAAGATCCAGTTCTGCCACGCGGAGAGCCGACCGAAGATCTTGGTCTCCATCGTCTCGGGTCCGCCGAAGCGCAGGCTCGCTTCCATGCCGGTCATCGCATCTGGAGAGAGGCTCGCGCGCTCCTCGAAGGCGATGCGGATCTCGTCGTCCCAATCGATGTCGTCGGGCGCGAACGTCACGAGCCCCAGCTTGTTCGCGGCTTGGGTGTCGATCGGTCCGCGCGTCTCGAGCACTCGACCGACGTTCGCGGGGTCGCGCAAGAACCTTGATTGCAGCCGCGAGAGGCCGTTCGACATCGGAAAGACGCCCGCGTTCATCGCCGAGATCTGCACGCTCGTGTTGGCTTCGTCCTTCATGTAGATGCGGTCCGCGGCGAGCGCGAGATCGTACAACGTGCCGGCGAACGCGGTGCCTGGAGGCAAGATGGCGAAGAAGCTCTTCGCCGTCAGATCCACGCGCTTCAATACGCGCTTGATGAAGTGACGCACCTCGTTGACGAGACCGTCGTCTTTCTGCGAGTCGAGCATCGCGTCAACCGCGAGGACTTGAGATTGATCTCCGTCCGCGTAGAGCGCGACGGTTCCGATGAGCGGCTCGTTGAAGCGCAGATCGAGCAGCGCGTCGTCCAGCTCTCTAAACGCGCGGACACACCACGATTGGTCGCCGGCCTTCGCGAGCTCTGCCGCGGTCTTCGGCTGCGCGCCTTCGGGAGCGTGGATGGTGAGCTTGGCGATGCGTGTGCTGCGATCGAGCGCCACCGAGACATACTTGTATTCTACACTCTTGTCGGAGCGCTTGCATTCGAGCGGTCCGAGCACCATCGGCGCAAAAGACTTGCGGGTGCTCCGCGAGACCATCGCGTCGAGGCGTCTTTTGATGCAAGCGTCGAACTGCGGCTTGCTCGGCGCCTCGTCCACGAGGCCCCACTCCACGGCCCGCTTACCTCGCACGCCCTCAGCGAGAGTGGAGAAGGCGTCCGCGAGATCGCGCCGGATCTTCCGCTTGTCTGCGAGGCGCGTGAGACCTCCAGTGCCCGGCAGCACGCCGAGCAACGGACACTCGGGCAAGCTCACCGCGCTGCCGCCGTCGTCTTGAAGGGCGATCTCGTCGCACGCGATCGCGAGCTCGTACCCGCCCCCGCTGGCTGTGCCGTTGAGCGCGCAAAGGCTCTGAATGCCGCTGTTTTGGCTCATGTCCTCGAGGTAGAGGCGCGTCTCGTTCGTGTACTTGCAGAAGTTGACCTTGAACGCGTGCGTGCTCGAGCCGAGCATGTAGATGTTCGCGCCCGAGCAGAAGATGCGGTCCTTGTTCGACGCGAACTCGAGCGCCTTCACCTCCGGATGCTCGAACCGAATGCGCATCAGCGCGTCCGCCAACTCGATGTCCACGCCGAGATCGTAGGAGTTGAGCTTGAGCGGGTACCCAAGGCGCATGCCCTGGTCCTCTTTCACGTTCATCACGAGCTTGGCGACCGCGCCGTGCAAGGTCAGCTCCCAGTGCTTGTAGCGATCCGGGTGGGTCTCGAAGCGAACGGGATCGGTGTGCGTCTGAGCGTGCTCGGCCATCGCGCAAAAACTACGCGAAGTGACCATCTCGAGCAAGTAGTATAGTGCGGAAAATTAAGGCGCGTGCATTATATTGCACTTATGGGTGGCTCTTCTTTGGTGATCCACTTGCGTCCGAACCAGATCGACGTCGGGCCGACGAGCGTGGAGATGCCGATGATCAGCCACATGATCCATGCGCGCCGCGGCCCCGTCTCGGGACAGAACGTCGACAGCAGGTATCCCGACGTCGGTCCCACGAGGAACTTCGCCAAGAAGAACGGCAGCGAAGCGAGGCTCACGTAGGTCGCCTCACGCCCGCGCGGCGCGATCGACACGTTGTATTCGTAGAGACGCGGCGACCAGAGCGCCTCGCCGATGGTGAGCACGACGATCATGGTCACCTGCAGTCCCCACGTCGATCCGAAGCAGAGGATGAATGGGCTGACCGCCGAGATGAACGCGCCATACACGAGCACCTCGAACGGCTTGCGATTGCGCGTGAGCAACGTCGCGAGCGGCGCCAAGAACAGGATCAACAGAGAGTTGTACGACCACACAGTGCCGACCGGGAACGCGTCGCCTTGCTCCCGTGTGACGTACTTCGGCCAAGTAAAATGCATGTGCTGGAACATCATGCGAACGAGCGAGAGCAGCGCGAGCAGCACGATGAAACGCCAGAACGCGCGATCACTGACGACCTCACGCAGCGCGACGAGCGGGCTCGTCTTCTTCACAGGCGCAGGCTCGTCGTCTGGATCGACGCGCGCCTCGAAGTTGCGGCGCAAGGTCAAGGTGGCGATCACGGCGGCGACGGCGAAGATGAAGCCGGTGCCCATGATCACGCCGTTCGCCGTCATCATGTGATCGCCCCAGCCCGGGACGTGGACCATGTGCGCGGCGAGCTTGCCGTCCGCGCCGAGGAAGCGGCGGCGGATCGGATCAATCAGGAATGGACCGACGATGAAGCCCGCGAGATTGAAGCTCACGTACCAGAGCGAGAACGCGAACGCGCGCGTGCGCTTGGTGGACGCGCGCTGCACCGCAGCTTGCAACACGGGAGAGCTCGTCGCGAACGCGAACCCGAACGCCAGCAGCGCGACGATCGCCATCGTCGGGCTCGGCGCCAAGAACATCCCGAGCCGCGTAATCGCCGCGAGCGTGAACGAAATGATGAGCGTCCGCCGCACACCGATCGCATCGGCGATCGATCCCACCAAAAACACGAAGAGCGTCAGCAGCGTAGAGAACGTCGCCGCCCACCAACCGGCAGCTTTATCGTCGAAATGGTGATCGCTGGAGAGCCAAAGCGTGAGCGTGGACAGAAACGAGAACACGCCAAGGTACTCGAGGAACGTAGCCAGAAAGACGAACCACAGCTCCCGCGGCGACGAAAGCAAAGCACGCAGATCTGCGGCGACGCTAGACGGACCTTTCGCACTCTCCACACAAAGAAGCTACCAGACCCGCGAGCGCGACATCCTCTCTCACCCCACCCGCCAGCTATCCGGCGCAACGACCGGCGAGCGCGCGGTCCTTTTTCCTGAGACGGCCGACCATGTCGTACGCGCGATAGTGACACGACCCTTGGGCCTTTAGTGTCGGCCGGCACAGGGGAAAGTACCGCGCGTCGCCGAGCCACAACCCCCCACCCCGATAGGTGCCCCCGCCCCACCCATGCGCTATAGTGCGCCACGTTCATGCAAGCGCATTATACTTCGGCACCCAAGAAGGACGCGTTTCTGCACGCCCTCGGTGCTTCAGTTCGCGCCCGGCGGAGCGCGCTCGGGCTGACGCTGCGAGCGCTCGGCGAGAAGGCCGGCGTGAGCGAGCGCTTCTTGGTGCAGCTCGAAGGAGGGAGCGGCAACATCTCGGTCGCGCGCTTGCTCGACGTCGCCGAGGCGCTCGGCACCTCTCCGGCATCTCTGTTGTCGCAGGCGGAGGGCGCACCGGAGCCGCTTGCGCGGAGCGTGGCGCTCGTCGGTCTGCGCGGCGCGGGCAAGAGCGAGCTCGGGACGAGAGTGGCCGAGAGGCTCGGCGTGCCTTTCGTGGAGGTGGACGCGATCGTGGTGAAGGAGTCCGGGATGAGCCTGGCGACGATGTTCGAGATGCATGGCGAGGCTTATTTCCGCCGCGCGGAGCTCGCCGCGCTCGAACGCTTGATGAGTCAAGCGCCGTGCGTGATCGCGACGAGCGGCTCGATCGTCACGCACGCCCAGACGTGGACCATGCTGCGCGCGCGCGCGTTGACCGTTTGGCTCCGCGCGACCGCCGAAGATCACTGGGACCGCGTCGTCGCCCAAGGCGACGGGCGACCGATGAAGGGTCGCCCCGAGGCGATGAGCGAGCTGCGCGCGCTGCTCAAGGAGCGCAAGCCGCTCTACGCTCAGGCGGAGCACGCCATCGACACGTCGAGCATCACGCTGACGAACGCGGTAGAAGAGATCGCGCGCGCTGCCCGGGGCAAGTCGCGCCACGAGAAGACCAAAGGGAGCAAACGATGATCGAGTTGGCGAGCTACGTGGGCGGCGAGTGGGTCAAGGGAACGAGCACGAGCGACCTGTTCAATCCGTCGACCGAAGAGACCGTCGCCAAGACGGGCACCGCTGGCGTCGACTTCGGCAAGGCCCTCACGCACGCGCGGAGCACGGGCGGCCCTGCTCTGCGCGCGATGAACTTCGCAGAGCGCGCGGAGCTGCTGAAAGCCGCCGCCAAAGCGATCCACGCTCACCGCGACGAGCTCATGAAGCTCGCGATCGAGAACGCCGGCAACACCCGATCCGACGCGAAGTTCGATATCGACGGCGCGACAGGCACTCTCCAATATTACGGTGACCTCGGCAGCCAGCTCGGCGCGACCAACGTCATCGAAGACGCAGAGGCCTTCCAGCTCGCGCGCTCTCCTCGTCTCTACGGCGCGCACGCGTGGGTCCCTCGGCGTGGCGTCGCCGTGCACGTCAACGCGTTCAACTTTCCTGCGTGGGGCCTCGCGGAGAAGGCTGCGTGCGCGTGGCTCGCGGGGATGCCCGTCATCAGCAAGCCCGCGACGAGCACCGCTGTCGTGGCGTGGCGCATCACGCAGATCCTGATCGAGGCGAAGGTCTTGCCAGATGGCGCGCTCTCCTTGATCGCTGGAAGCGCCGGAAACCTGCTGGATCAGCTCACCGGGCAAGACGTCCTCGCGTTCACCGGTTCGAGCGACACCGGCACGATGCTCCGGTCGGGCAAGACCGTCACGAGCCAGAACGTCCGCGTGAACGTGGAGGCGGACAGCCTCAACGCCGCGGTCTTAGGACCCGACGTCGGCGCGGGCGCCGAGACGCTCAACCTCTTCATCGGCGACGTCTTCCGCGACATGACCCAGAAGGCGGGCCAAAAGTGCACGGCCATTCGTCGCGTCTACGTCCCCAAAGACAGAGTCTCCGACGTAGTCGCGCTCCTAGAAGAGCGATTGGCAAGTATCAAAGTTGGCAATCCCGCGGACGAGAGCGTCACGATGGGCCCCGTCGCCACGGCCCAACAGCTCCGCGACGTACGCGCTGGCATTGGCAAGTTGGCGACCTGCGCGAAGATCGTCCGCGGCGGAGCCGATCCAGTCGAAGGCATCGGCGCGCCCAAGAACAAGGGCTATTTCGTCGCGCCCACGCTGCTCGTCAGCGACTCACCGAGCGTCACGGACGTAGCTCACTCTCACGAGGTGTTCGGCCCTGTCGCGACGATCATGGCTTATGACGGCACCGCGGCGTCCGTGAGCGCGCTCGTGTGTGGTGGGGGCGGCGGTCTCGTCTCTAGTGTCTATTCCGATGACAAGGACTTCGTCCGCAACACGGTACTTGGCATTGCTCCGTTTCATGGTCGCGTGACCATCGGGTCGGAGAAGATCGCTGGGCAGGCGATCCCGCCGGGGACGGTGATGCCTTCGATGATTCATGGTGGCCCTGGGCGGGCGGGGTCTGGGGAGGAGCTGGGTGGGAAACGCGGTTTGGCGTTTTACATGCAACGGGTTGCTCTCCAGGGTGATCGTGCCTTGGTCGAGGGTGTGCTCGGTAAGCGGTGATTCACGCGCTGCGCGCGGGGCGTGGGGCGCACCAGCTGGGCTTGGGGGTTGTGGCTCGGCGACGCGCAGTACTTTTCCCTTGGCCGGGCGACACTAAAGGCCTGCGGGTCGTGTCAGGATTTCTCGTGCGACATGGTCGCCCGTCCAAGGAAAAAGCACCGCGCGCTCGCCGGTCTTTCCGGGCGCTGGTGGCAGTTGGGGGATTGAGAGGTCGGGCTTCTCTTCCTCCCCCACGACCGTGACGACCGTGGGGGAGGTTAGGAGGCGTCAGGTAGGAATCCACACCACTAGTTTAATTAGTGGGGGATCGCTGGGACTACCACGGTGTTGATCGGCTGGACTGATGCGCCCGCGGGGTAGGCGTAGGAGCAGTATTGGTCCCAGCCCCAGACGGTCAGGCCGAAGGGGGCGTCGCTCTTGATGGTGTGGAGGCCGTTGTCGCATTTGCCTTGGGCCATGCCGTCTACTGAGATGTCTACGGTGGTGTACTGGTAGGTGGTGCCATTGATGGGCTTCCAACCTTTGACGACTCCGGAGCAGTCCAAATTCACGTCGCTATAACCAGACCCTGTGTCTTTGCGAACCAACACCAAGTTGGTGTTGGCGTATGTGACGTCCGT
Organism: Myxococcales bacterium; assembly: GCA_025362165.1. Classification (GTDB taxonomy): domain Bacteria; phylum Myxococcota_A; class Polyangia; order Polyangiales; family Polyangiaceae; genus JANYHY01. The sequence goes on from JANYHY010000150.1 coordinate 7,576, forward strand.
GAAGAACACATAGCTCGCCAAGAACTCTTGGGGCGGGATGATGTTGACGAACTCTGGGTCTCCTGTGCCTGCGGCGGGCGCGTAGTCTTCGCCTGTCATGTGCGCGGAGACATAGAACGGGTGCATGTCGTCTTGACTCTGAATGACGAAGGGTCCGGTGTCCCAGAAAGCAGTGAGCTTGCCGAAGCCCGTCGTCGTGGGAGCCATCTTGGGTGTCTTGGGGAAGTAGGTGAGGTTGGTGCCATTGACTGCGCCGACGACGCGCCATGGTACGAGCTCTTCCGTGTTGGCCGCCTTGTTGCGCGTGCGATAACGCACTGCCACATATTCGTGTCCGAGCGCGGACACGGGTGGGATTTGTTGGTGTGCGGCGTCGCAATAAACGTCACTCACATCAATATTGAAACAAGTCGCGGAACCCCAAAGGCCAACAGGCTTGTTCGACTGGATGGCGCTGCCCGTAAGCTCGTCATCTTGAGTGAACTGAAGGACCTCGCCCTTCTTCAAACTATAGGTGTGTGGCACGTTCTTGCCGGTGGCAGCGACACCATTCCCACCCACGATGGGGTTGTTCGGGTTGATGGTGACGGTCGTGCCGTCTGCGCTTGCCACGATGGAGGTCGACTGTTGCGCGGAGCTGACCGCGACGTCTTTGAAGTATGGCGCCACCACTACATAATTGTCGCCCCAAGCAGTCGTCGGCAGGAGCAGCGTGGCGCTCGCGATGAAGCTCGTCGACCCGCCGAACGGATAGATGTCATACGCGGCGACCGGCGCAGACGAAGAGATGTGAAACGCGTGCCCGCCCGATCAAGGCTGCGG